>JANWHV010000099.1 GCA_025450255.1 Chloroflexota bacterium
CGACATTGGAATGGAAAGCGGATATGCTGGCCGCGGTGCGCGCGCTGCCGGACGATCAGCAGCAGGTGATTCTGCTGCGGTTTGCCCAGGATTTGCGTAACAAGGACATCGCACGGATCATGCAGCGAAGCGAGGGGGCAGTGAAGGCCCTGCTGCACCGTGCTTTGAGCGCGCTGCATCGGCGATTGGCTTCCGGCAAGGAATAACCCAACGACGATGACCCAAGATCCGGATCGGTTTGACGAGGCGCTGGAACGGCTGCTGGAGGAAGATCCGTCCCAACGCGCCGGCCAGGAGCCTGACCCGCTTTTGCAGCTATCGCTGCAATTGCGCGATCGTCTGGAGCCTACTTCGCCCGATCCATGGTTCCGTGCCCGGCTGAAAGCTGAACTGTTGCAAAAGGCCGCCGACAACGTGCGGCCATTCCCGATCGCCGCTCGCCTGGCCGACGCGTCATCGGTGTCGCGTTGGCATCGCGCGCGCCGGGCCGTTGTCGCGCTGGCGGTAGCGGGCGCTGCCTCGATTGGGCTCGCGGTGGGATATTCGGGTTTGCACCAGGAGACGCGCCCGCACCACACGGTTGCCTTGCTTGCACCGCCCACGGCATCCGCTACCGCCGTGCCAATCTCTCCGACCGCCACGCCGGCGCCGGTACGGACGGCGCGGGTAGCGACGCCGCGCCGGGGTTCCGACCATAACGGCGATCCTGGCAACACGGATACGCCCCCGACCTATCCCACGCACGCCCCTCGCCGCCTTCCCTCCAATACGCCGGTGATTGTGACGCCTGCTCCCAGAATCGTGGCGAACAATATCAATCCCACGCATACACCGTTGACCCGCACGCCGCTACCGGCTGCGTCACCCACTGCTACGGCGCGGACCACCACGGCGCCAACCGCGACGAGCGGGCACGCGAATCCGACCGCTGCCGTCCGCGTCGCTCTCACGGCCACGCCGGTGGACACGGCGGCGCCCACACGCACGCCCCGACCCACCGCCACGCACACCGCCGTTACGACGCGTCCTACCGCCACGCGCACTGCCGTTAACCCGCGCCCTACCGCCACGCACACAGCCGCTAATCCACGCCCTACCGCCACGCGCGTCGCGGCCACTCAGCATCCCGTCGTTACGAGCCCAATGCGCGTACCACCAAGCAGCACCGCCACGGCGGCTACACGCGTAAGCGCCCATACCACGCCGCGAAGCTCGACGCCCGCGCGCCAGAGCCCGACCGCGACGCCGGAGCCTGATTCGCCCACCGCGGCCCGGCCGCGCCCCTCCGCGACCACGGCGCGGCCCACGGCGACGCCGTCGCGGCCAAGCCCCACGCCCGTGCCCACGCGGAAGTCGCATGAGCCGCGGGCGACTGCCACGCCGCGGCACGGTATCAACAACGCCGCTACCGCTAGCATGGCAACTGCGACGGCGGCGCCCGCTTCCGCCACGGAGACGCCGGCCCTTGCCACCGCCATTCCCACGCAGCCAGAATCCAGCAGCACTCCGGCGCCGTCCGCTACCGCGGCGTCCACGGCGACGGTCGCGCCGACCAGCACGGCGACCCAGGAGCCGGCGACGGTCGCGCCGACAGTCATACCCGCGCCTTCGGATACACCGCCCGCCACCGCTACGGCAAGTCCGTCTCCCACCGCTGGACCTCCCCTCGTCGCGCAGGTCACGGCATCGGCCACGGCGGGTGGCATCCTCAACGCTGCCGCGCATGCGGCGGGATCGCCGACCGTGGTCGTGCCCGTGGCGACCCAATTCCCGGCGCCCTCGCAGCTCAACGCCGCGCCTGATTCGCCGTTGGCGCACACGACGCCGTTCACGCCAGGCGTGTTGTTGCGATTGCCCGCCGCGTTCGCCCCCGACCCGGTTTCCCTGGCGGTCTATAAGCCCGCAAGCGCGCAGCAGTCTCCGATCGAGCAGTTGCGCGTCTTTGGCCTGCAACCGTCGAAGGTGCTGTCGGACACCAGGATGCGAGCGGTGGCTATCGTTTCCGCCGATAGCCGCTTCTATCGCGCCGATTATCAGTCGAGGAGCACCGGGTTCCGGCTGCGGCTCGCGCTGTTGACCGCGGTTCCAGCATCGGCGTCGCAGCCGCCGTCGTTCGACGCGGCGTCAAGCGCGCGTACGTTCCTTGGCGCGCATCAACTGGCCGGCGACGGCCAACAGCTTGACGCGGTAACCACGCTTGCCGATGGAACCAGGGCAGCGCACTTCAGCGAATACGCGCCGGACCAGATTGTTGGCGCGCGCGCCACGATCAGTTTTAACTCGCGTGGGGTGCTGGTCGCGGCGGATATTCAGTGGGTGTTCACCTCGGTGGCGCCGCTGGAACCCGCGATCTCCTCGGCGGCGGCACTCGATAGCGTGGCGGCGGGAAACGGATTCGTGAACGCGTCGGGGGCGCTGCCGGACGGCACGTCGACCATTACGGGCACGACAATACTGTACCTTCCCGTGACCGCGCCCGACGGCACCTACTACGAGCCGGTCTATCGTCTGTCGGGCCTCACGGCGACGGGCAGCGCCTTCCAGGTGTACGTGTCCGCCCTTGACCGCGCCTACTTGCGCTAGGGGAATATCCTCACTGACAGACAAAAGCCCCGCCAGGATGTTCCCGGCGGGGCTTTTGTGTTTGGTGCCGAAGGAGGGACTCGAACCCACACGAGCATAGCTCACGGCGTCCTGAACACCGCGTGTCTGCCAATTTCACCACTTCGGCGAGTGCGGCACCCGTACGTGCCGGTCGAAACCTAGGAAATGAAGCGCGACGACGTGACCAGCACCGAAACCAGCAAGAAGGCCGTTGCCACGCCGATCGTGAACTTAAAGATGGTAAGCTCAATGCCGCGCCGCGTTTGGAATACATTGGCGTCGCCGCCAAATACGCTGCCCAGCCCCGTGCCTCGCGACTGCATCAGGATCAGAATCGTGAGAAATATGGCCAGGATTACCTGGACAATGCGCAGGGCGGTGAACACCTCGGTTTGACCTCGCAAACAGCAATATAGGCGCCCCGTGTTTGGGGGCAACGGTTACTGTAGCATGTGGTACGGCCAACTGACAAGATCGTTCCCAGGGCATAAAGAGAGCCCGGGAGCAACGCTCCCGGGCTTCGCGAAGTCTTGGCATCGGCGGCGGTGAAAAAAGACCGAATGACTCGAATAACGTTGTTGCCGCGATGCCCTGGATCGAGACTACCGCCGGCGCTTTCGCACTCTACCCGCGCCAGCCTCTGGAGTATAGTACCGGTCAGATGAACGGAACATGACTAAAGACGGATGGGCTCCCCCAAATGGGTACGGCGCCCATAACGCGATAGCCGGGCGGGCGAACCTGCAATAGTATTGCCGCGCCTGGGAATGTCAGTGGGCGCGCCCGCACTATGTAACGGGCCGGCAAGGGCTGCATTGCACCGCGAAGCCGGTCAGACCGTGGCCGGTTGGCTCGCCTCCAGGATCGGCATGCCGCGGTCGAGGCAATGCTGGAGGAAGCCGGCCAGCGTGGGCAGCGAGCCGGCGCGATCCAGGTCGCCGATCACCACCAGCTTGGATCGGGCGCGCGTGAATGCCACATTGAGACGGCGCGGATCGTCTACAAACGCGTGTCCATGGCGGCCAACACCGTGCAGGCCGAGGCAGACGACGAGTGCTTCGCGTTGACCGCCCTGGAAACGGTCGACGGTATCGATCGTACAGCCCGCGGTGTCCGGGTCGGCGTCAAGCAGCCGCCGTACCGCCGCGACCGTAGCGCGAAACGGCGCCACGACCCCGATGTCGGCGGCGGGCACACCGCTCTCCACCAGCGACCGTACGGCGCGCGCGGCGAGCGCGGCCTCGTGCCCCGGCTCGCGGCCCGCGTCGACCAACACGACGGGCGTATGCCTGGCGGTGATCGGGCCGGTGGTCGGAGCGTTGGCGGGCGGCAACTGGCGATAGCGCACGGTGGGGTGGGCACTGAGGCCCCCGGCGTAAAAAGCTTCACTGGGCCATGCGGCGATTGCTTCGTGCATCCTGAATTGCTCGGAGAGCCGCACGAACGATCCGTGTGCCTGCGCCTCCGGCCTGAGGTGGGCAAACGGCGACAGCGAAAGGCCCTCGCGCGCGGCCTCATCGCTCCGTATGACGGGCGGCAGTTGCTGGTCGTCGCCCACCAGGATGAACCGGCGCGCCAGTCGCAGTACCCCTACCGAGGCAGCCAGACTAAGCTGCGCCGCTTCGTCGAGGATCACGACGTCCCGACGTACGATTGCCGAGGTGATGCGGGCGTCGGCGAAGGCGCTTACGGTGCCGGCGAGCACCGGCGCCTCACCCAGAAGACGGGCCACGTCTTCCGGCGACTGGCCTGGCGCGCCGAATTCGAGCGCCGCGGCGGAGGCATCCGCGGTGATGGCGTGGCGCGCCAGCGCCGGATCCATGGCACGCGGCAGCCCTAAACGCGCGAACTGGTCGAAGCCCTGGGCAAGAAGGGCGTATAACAGCGTGTCGACCGCCTGGTTTGTCCAGGCCGAGACGATTACGCGCTCGCCGCGCGCCACCAGGGCCTGGACCATGCGCGCGATCAGATGCGTTTTCCCAGTGCCGGGCGGCCCCTGGACCAGCAGGTAGTCGCGGGCGCGGAGCGCGAGATCCAGCGCCTCGGCTTGTCGTGGGTTGAGATCGCACGAGTATTCCGTGGACGCGGCGCGGTTGGGTGGGCCAAGCTCCGGCGCGCGCGCGGCGTAGAGCAGCGTGCGTGTTTCGCTCCGCGCCTGGAGCCAGGCGTGCAAGGCGCGCAGCGTGCGATCCTGGGCCTCGCCGCTGTTGTAGCGGTCGATCAGGGTTGGTCGCGCTACCGGCTCCATGGCAACCACTTCTACCGTATCGGCGGTGGCTTCCAGTAGCGTGGCCACGGTTACCTCGCCGCGGACGGGATCGCCATCGCTGAGCAAGACGGTCTCGCCCTGCCGCAGCTCGGAGCGATTGTGGCAGCGGAAGCGATAGCGCGCGCGCCCATCATGGTGTACGCCGCGCTCGATCTCTTCGATGGCGCGAATGGCGGTGCCCGCCGCCTCGCGCTCGGCCATGGGCGATCGCCAGAGGGCGGCCAGCTCGTGGCTGCCGGCGCGTGCTTCAAGGCGCAGCAGCCGGTACTGCGTGGCGTAGAAGGCGGCATCCCGCGTGCCGCCCGAGCCGGTCGCGAGATCCGAGAGGTCGCGGCCTCGGCAATGATCGAGCCCCAGCAGCGCGCTGAGGCGCACGCAATCGGCTCGATTGCTGCTCATCTTGCAGCGATTTAGCGACGAGGAGGGCGGCGCGTGGCCAAGCAGCAGCGCCAGTATCGCCCGGTTCCGGTTCAAGACCACATGCTCGATGTGTTCCGGTCCACAGGCAACTGGCCGATAGGCGAACTCGGTGCTGCCCGTATAAATCACACGCGCCTGGAAATCAGGCGCGAGGCGCTGCTGGCTGGCCAGGATGGCGTAGTAGCCGCGTACCTGGAACTCTGGGTCGGGCCACTGCTCGTTGTATTTCGCGGTTTTCAACTCCACCACGCCCGCGACCAGGGGCGGGCCGCCGGGGACGGGCCTGCGCATGGCGAGATCGACGCGACCACGCAG
>JANWHV010000100.1 GCA_025450255.1 Chloroflexota bacterium
GAAAGAATACAGAGCATAGTGGAGTTACAGCGAGAGCGCCTGCATGGCCGCCGCGTCGAGCTGTCGCTGCTGGGCCCATTCGAGGCACTGCGCAGAGGATACGGCATCGTGCTCGACGCGCGAGGAAATCTTGTCCGCGATGCCGCAAGTTTGCGGCCGGACGAGATGATGACTATGCGGCTACGAGATGGCACGGTGGCCGCGCGGGTGACTGGCGTCGAACTTGCGGTTTCCGACGACGCGAAAGGACCATAAAGCTGTATGATGGCCGAGCTTGAGACTTTGACCTTTGAGGAGGCGTTCGCGGAGCTTCAGGCGGCCGTCGAAGAGCTGCGAGGCGATGCGTTGACGCTGGACCGCTCGCTAGCGCTGTACGAACGCGGTGTCTCGCTTGCCCAGCACTGCAATGCCCTGCTTACTGTCGCGGAGTTGCGAATCACCCAATCTCCAGCGGCGCGGCGCACGCTACCGGATGAAGCAAACGACGAGGAAGTCTGGTAAATCAGGGAGCCAGAGCGGCGGCTAGGGGCGTCCAGACAGGGCGCCGCTCTGGCTCACGGGTGATTAGCGCGCGACGGTCGACGATGCGCGGCCACGCGGAGCCGGCTCCTTCTTCTTCCGCCGAAAGAACTTTCGTCTCCCAAGCTCGTCGTTCTCCCAAACCACCAGCAGCGGGCTAGCGTTGAAGATCGAGCTATACGTACCGCTCGTGATCCCCACCAGTAGGGTAAGCACGAAAATGCGAATGCTCGCGCCGCCAAATATGAGGAGCGCGGAAAGCGTCATCAGCACCGTAAGCGACGTGTTCAACGAACGCGCCATCGATTGCAGAATAGCATTGTTGACCACAAGCTCAAATGGCTCGCCGATGCGGCGGCTCATGTTCTCGCGGATTCGGTCAAAGATCACAATCGTATCGTGGACCGAGAAGCCAATGACCGTCAGCACCGCCGTGACGAACAGTGAGTCCACGGTGACGCCAAATACCCGGCCAAAGATGGCGAACAACCCCAACACGACAAGCACGTCGTGGACAAGTGCCACGATCGCGCACGTGCCGTAACGGAACGGATGGGCAACCTTCCGGAACGCGAACGAGATATACAGCAAAATGAACGCGCACGCAATCAGCACGGCGATGGTCGCTCGCTGTCGTATCTGGGCGCCGATCGTTGGCCCCACGTCACTGCGCTGCTCCAGTACGACTTTCGAGCAGTCGGGAAGCGGAGTTTTGTATACCCCTGGCGAAATGGTTTTGACCAGCGAGGCGCAGCCGTACTCCTGGTAAAGCGGCGCGAGGACGGCGGCAAGCTTTGCTTCACTGTTGCCAATATCGGGAATCCTGAGCAGGTACCGGGCATCACTGGTCGTTCCGCCGCCAAACGGCGTGGCGGAAATCACCTCCGCTTGATCGAGCTTCGCGTTCTTCGCCGCCGCGCGGAGCTGATTCTCCAACGTGGTGCTCGCCTGCACGTTCTTGAATCGAAGCGTAAGCTCCGTGCCGCCGGTGAAGTCAATACCCGCCTTCAGCCCGCCCGTGACCAGAAAGATTGTCCCAGGCACGATGACCACGAGCGAGAAAAGGAAATACCAGTAACGATACTTGATAACGTTGATCATCTTATCCATCCTCTGGCCGGCGGGCGGCCCAGCCCACTATCTAACTGACGTCCGCGCCCCGCGCCGCGCGCGCGACAGTTGGCACATCTTCCAGGCCGGCTCCGAACAAGGAATGGTTATAAGAGGTATTCGACCGTACAACCATGCGGAGGAGCGTCCTCGTAATCACGATGGCAGTGAACATCGAGACGGCGACGCCAATAAAGAGCGTGGTCGCGAAGCCCACGATGACACTGGCGGCAAACGTCTGTCCGAATTCATACAAGACGGCACAGGTAATCATGGTGCTGATGTTGGAGTCACGGATGCTGGTCCAGGCACGATTGAAGCCGGCCTCGATCGCGGCGCCAAGGGTCTTGCCGGAGCGCAACTCCTCTTTAAGCCTCTCGAAAATCAGGATATTGGCGTCGACCGCCATACCGATTGAAAGGATGAAGCCCGCGATGCCCGCGAGCGTCAGCGTGACCGGCACCAACTTGAAAATGGCGAATACGATAATCGAGTAGATCAGCAGCGCAATATCGGCCAGGAGCCCTGGGAGCCTGTACTATAGGAGCATGAAGATCATGACGATCGCCATGCCTACCAGGCCCGCGATGATGCTGGCATGCACGTATTGTGGGCCTAATGTCGCGCTGATCTGCTCGCTGGCCTGAATGGTAAACGCGATCGGAAGGGCGCCGTACTTCAGGCGTATGGCGATTGCGCTCGCGTCTTCGATCGTGCCGATACCGGTGATCACGCCGTTGCCGCCGGTGATCGCCCCCTGGATGTTCGGATCGGTAACAACCTTGCCGTCGAGCACAATCGCCATGTGACCAGTGCCGACATTGGCGCTCGTATACGAGCTGAGTCGATCGGCGCCCTTTCCTTTGGCGCCAAAGTTGACGATCGGCGCGCCGTATTGATCGGTTCCCGAGCTTATCTGGCCGGCGTCAAGCTCGGAGCCGAAAATAACCACGCAAGGCGTGGGGGGGTTCTTGACGTCGCACGGCGTCGTCGTCTTATACGTGAACGCGGCGCCGTCGGCAACGTGCGGCAAGGTGCCCATGCCATAGACGACGAGGAGCCCAGTGCTGCCCAACGTGGCGCGAAGCTGCTCCGGATCCTTGACGCCCGGCACCTCGACGTCGATGCTGTCGCTGCCTACGGTCTGCACGACCGGCTCGGAGACGCCGTATGCGTTGACGCGTTTGGTGATAATGTCTTGCGCCGCGCTCATGGCGTCCGATGTGGCCGCCTTCGAGTCCTGCGCCTTGAGCAACATGCGAAGGCCGCCGGTAAGGTCCAGGCCTTGACGCACCGGTGTCCCGTGGCCAAAAATCGTAAAGCTACCGGCGGTGCCCGCCAGGTCGACAAGCAGACATGCGAACGTGAGGATGAGGATCCCGATCATGGAATAAAGCGTGCGCTGCCGCATAACGTACCTCTCAGCATGAACTCAGCGAATAAAGCGACTGAAACGTGGTCGGTTTGTCGCGAATAATCTCGCGCCTCGGCTATGACACGTCTCAGGGCAAAGTTAGCTGTGCGGTACGGCGCTCGGCGCGCGCGCCAGGTGGCTGCCGGGCGCGATCGCGGCCAGAATCGGCCCGCGATACCACTGTCCAGGCCGGGGTGAGACGGCCGGTCGGTCGACCGGCGAACGGTCTGAGTGCGCGGTTAAATCTACGCCGACCGTGGTGTGATCTGTTTGATGCGCGCGACGACTGCCTGGTGACGCTTGCGGCGATTCCCGCGCTGGAAGGGGCTGGACGGCCAGCGTGACCGTCATCGTCGGCGTGGAGCGTTGGGCCTGCTGGCGCCGCAACGCCAGTGGTTCGGGTCGCGTTACCTCGGTTTGCACGGCACGCTGATAGAGCGTCATACCCGGCGCGCGTGCCTCGGCGGCATTCACCGCGCCCGCGCGCGCCGCTTGCATGGACGCGATAAAAATCGCGATGGTACGCAAAAGGGACGGAACTGACCTGCTACGCGTCACACTGCTGTTCCCCGCGAGAATCCCTGCCGACATGCGTCGGCATCGGCGCAAAATGGCCTACACTAGTATGTTGGCGGGCGCTCGGTACTGTCAAACCGGCGGAGGTCACGTCAGGTCCGTGTACTCCACGCCGCGGTGCGGCCGGCGCTTGAATGGACGCGGCGCGTTTCTATCCGGCGCGATCGCGTCGGTTTTGGCGCCGCGAAAATCGGGGCCTTTTGTCATCACGCACGTACAAAGCGCCGGGTCAGACATCCTGGATGCGAGTCTGCCCCCTATTTCGTCAAGTGAATTGTTAGATGTGACGACCGTTGCCAGGCGATAGATATAGCGGTGGTTAAACAACTGAAATAGCTTTTCCGATGCCCACTGCGTACTTATCTGAGCGCCCAGATCGTCGAGTATCAGCAGTGGAGCGTCACGCACGGTCTCGAACAACTCGTCGTAGCCCATCTCGCTTCCGGGCGCGTACGCCGACCGCAAATGATCGAGCAGGTCTGGAACGACCATAAATAGGGCTGGATGACCTTGAGCAAGCCTGTAATTTCCAATCGCGGCCGCGAGGTGAGTTTTTCCGGTGCCGGTCGGGCCAACCAGCACAAACCACCCCTCAGGCTGCTCGGCGAAGCGGTGTGCCTGTTGAAGCGCTACTTGCTTTGGGTCCTCCGACAGGTTCTTGATGTACGAATCGAAGGTCTTGTCGGAAAGTGCCTTCAGGTTCGACCGCTCGAGGAGCCGGTGCAGGCGACGATCGGAAATCTCGCGCTCCTTGCACGTACAGGGAACGATTGAGCCGAAGCGCGGATCGTCGATGCCGACATCGATCCTGAGGAAACCCGCACCGGCGCAGCGCGGGCATACGGGATCGGGCTCACGACTCGACGAGATGGCCGTACCGGCCCCCGGTGTATTTTTCCGGATCTCCAGCCGCTTCAATATGTCGCCGATCGGTTCCACTGTGCTTTCCCTCAGCCTCCCACCGCCTGAGAATCACCGAGACGTAGGACCAGCTACGCTTGTTATTCTCCACGGCAACGCGCATTGCCTCAACTATCCACTCAGGCGGGTACGATACCTCCGCTTCGCGCAACGCATCCGCGATTAGCGGCGTAAGCATCCCGATGTTCTGTTCATATAGTGTAAAGATATTCGGCCGGTATATGCGAACGACCTCGACTGGGCCAACATTGGCGCCGACCACCTCGGCAGGGTCGATCGCCTCGCGACGCAACAACTCGAGCGCCTGACGGCTTGCGGGCGTGTTAATAAGGTACCAGCGCTGCAGCGCGTTCGTACCGTCTCCAAGCGCCAGCAATAGCACGGTGCCTCGCGTGACCGACAGCTCAAGTCCCTCGCGCAAATAATCCTCGGCGGACCGTGGACCACTTCCAGGCTTCAACGAGCGTAACAACAGCCGTTCGGACTCGAGCTCTTCCAATGAGACTGCTTTCGGCAAGCCGCGACGGCGCGCCAAAAGCCAGAACAAGTGCAGCGTCACCTTCAGCTCAAGCGGTGACTCAATTTGCGGCAGCAACACTGTAAAAAAAGAATCGGGTATCGGGATGTTTGGCGCCCGCCCCGCTTGAAACCCTGGAAACCCGCTCATAGCGGGTGCGCCTCGAGATCCCTGAAGCGCGTTTGCACCTGGTCGAAGTACAGTGAAAGCTGGCCGGTCGGCCCGTTTCGATGCTTGGCCACATAGATATCCGCTATGTGCTGCTTTTCAGTCTCAGCGTCGTACATTTCCTCGCGGCAAAGAAACATCACGACATCGGCATCCTGTTCGATGCTGCCACTCTCGCGCAAATCAGAGAGCAGCGGCACGTGCGAGGTCCGTGAATCGACGCCTCGAGATACCTGCGAAACCGCGAGCACCGGCACGTTCAGCTCGCGGGCCAGGATCTTCAGGGCGCGCGAAATACCGCTGATCTCCTGCACACGGTTCTCCGACGACCTGCCCGACATCAACTGTAGGTAGTCAACCACGATCAGGTCCAGACCCTGTTCAGCCTGCAATCTGCGCGCGCGGTTCCGCATTTCCGCCGGCGTGATTCCCGCCGAATCGTCGATAAATATCTTCGTTTCGGAGAGAACCGCCGCTGCATCGATAACCCGCGTCCACTCATCCTCGTCGATATATCCTGACCGCAAGCGTCCGCTGTCCAACCGCCCTTGCATGCACAGAAGCCGCTGAACAAGCTGTTCTTTCGACATTTCAAGGCTGAACAGCGCGACCCTCTGCTTGTAACGCACCGCCGCGTTGTGGCATATGCCGAGGACCAGGGCGGTCTTACCGTGAGCGGGCCGCGCGCCGAGAATGATCAGATAGGACCGTTGCAGGCCGCCGAGAATCTTGTCCATGTCGACGAAACCGGTCGGCGTCCCCACAATCGCGCCGCGATGCTCATGCACATAGTCCAGGCGATCGAGGATCGCGGCCAGGACGTCGTGTACGGGCACGAACCCGGCGTTGTTCCGGCGCTGGGACACGGCGAGGAGCGCCTCCTCGGACTTGCTCAAGGCATCGTCGACGTCGATTCCGTCGCGCTGCGCGATGCTCATGATCTGGGCGCCTGCCGTTATCAGGCGGCGCAAGAGCGACAGGCGCTCCACGATATGCGAATAGTGTTCGACATGGACGGCGGTCGGCACGACGTCGACCAGCGATAACAGATAGCCGCGGCCGCCGGATCGCTGCAGTAAGTCGCGTCGTTCGACCTCGTCCACCACGGTAATCAGATCGACTGGCCGTCTCTGCTCGTAGAGATCAACAATCACTCGATAGATGACAGAGTGCGCGTCATTGGCGAAGTCTTCCGGCCGTAGAATGCCGTTGACCTCGATTATCGCGTCGCGATCGAGAAGCAAACTGCCCAGCACAGCCTGCTCTGCCTCAGGGCTGCGCGGCAGATGCTCGTCGCTCGCAGCCGCGAATGTCTCCAATGTCACGCGGAGGCCGCCTCCTGAAGCGTTACGTTGATGGCGCCTTTTACCTCGTATCCAAGCTTCACCGGCACGCTGAACGTGCCCAGGGTCTTCAGTGCGTCCGGCAGCTCGATATCGCGGCGGTCAATGGTGATACTGGCCGTACGCGCAAGCTCATCCGCGATGTCTTTGCTCGTGATCGAGCCATACAGCCGATTCTGCTCGCCGACTCGCACCTGAAAGGTCAGAGCCACGTCCGCCAGTTGCGCGGCAAGCGCTTCGGCCGCCGTGCGCTGATGCTGCTGCGCCTTGGCTATCTGGCTTCGTCGAGCCTCCAGCGACTTCATCTCGCCCGCCGTGGCAAGCACGGCCATTTTCTGGGGAACGAGAAAGTTTCTCAGGTAGCCGGCCGATACATCCTTCAGCTCTCCGGCCTTGCCAAGACTCTCGACATCCTTTGTCAAGACAACTTTTACCATATTGGAACACTCCTAACCGACATTCTCTGTAAAAGTGGGGCGTCGGTAAACGGCTTTACCCACGGGTGGCCCGAACCAGCCACAACGCTACAGTGTATCAGGTGGTTCAACGGCTTCATCCGAAGCGCGCGACACGGCGTGCTATACTCGGGCGGAATGACGCCGATCGAGCGACGGATCGGCTCATACATGGAGTGGTGCACCGTCGTGCGCCGCGACAGCTCAAGTGGTTTAAGCTCAGCGGAGAAAGGACCAAACCGTGTTTGGACGAGGTCACGCACAGGAAGCCGCGCCAGAGGAAATCAAGCCTGGCCGTGGTCATGCCGCTACATCGGACCTTACCGGACAAGAGTTCTGGCTGATCAACGACGCCGGTTTCCAGGTACTGGGCCTGGTGCTCGGTAATTGTGTCTACTCGATGGGCGCCGTTCGGACATGGCTCTCGGGCTTCAAGGCAAATTTTAAGGGCGAAATCAAGGAAATAACCCAGCTCATGTATGACGCCAGGGAGCTTGCGCTTCAGCGCATGCAGGCCGAGGCTGATTCACTGGGCGCGGATTCAGTCGTCGGCGTGGATATCAAGATCGAATACATGCACAACGACGAATGGATGGAAGTTACCGCGACCGGCACCGCCGTGCGTCGAGTCGGCCCGGCTCAGGGCCGTGCGCAGGTAATGATTAACACCTGACCTGGTCAGCGTCCCTGGGCGACCCGCTACGCGATGTCATCTCTCAGCGCCAGGACACCGGTCGCCCAATGTGCTCGCGAAAACCCGGAAACGTTGCCATGCAAAATGACAACGTTTCCGGGTTTCCAACGCATTGACCAGAGGTTGTTCACCTGTTATGTTCCGACCGCGAACATCAGTGCGGTGCATCATTTCGCAACAGTAACCGGGCACGCGTCCGCCGGTCGGGGCCGGCCTGGACCACCCGGCACATATCCCGCGCTTTCCGGTACTGATGGGCGCGTGACCACGCTCGCCTTATCGCGCTATCGACCGTGGAACGCGCGGAAGTGCAAATCAAGCCGTAAGGAGCCAACATGCTTGCCACTCTGCCGTTGCTGCGCACCAAGGTGCCGGGCCCACGTTCGCTCGAGATCTGGGAGCGCGAACGGGCAATTATCGCGCCGGGACTGCAAAGCGTCACGCAGTGGGCACGGGTCAGCTTTAGCCATGGCTCTGGCGCCGTTCTGTGGGATGTGGATGGGAACGGCATTCTGGATTTCATGGCGGGCATCGGCGTGTGTTCCATCGGCCACGCACACCCGGCGCATATCGCCGCGATCGCGGATCAAGCCGGCAAGTTGATGGCGGGCTCCTTCACGTCCGGGCCGCGGGTGGCGCTGCTCGAGGAACTGCGGGCGATCTTGCCCGCGCACCTCACCAGGCTGCAGTTTTACAGCGGCGGCGCGGAGGCGGTTGAAGCGGCGCTCCGTCTCGCCCGATGCGCTACCGGCAAAGGTACCGTAGTCAGCTTTTGGGGCGGCTATCACGGTAAGACCGAAGGTACGCGGCCGCTATCAGAGGGCGAGCAAGCCGGCTATGGCATTCCGGCGCCCGGCACGCACTCGGTGCCGTACGCCAATCCTTATAGATGTGTATTCGGCAATGCCGGCACCTGCGCGGAGGACGCGGCGCAATTTCTGCGCGCTTCCATAGAACACGGCACGAATCGTGAGATCGCCGCGATCGTCGTCGAGCCCGTGCAAGGCCGGGGCGGCAATGTTGTGCCACCTCCTGGCTTTCTACGCGCTGTACAGGCAGTCGCGCGCGAGGTCGGCGCCCTCTTCATCATCGATGAAATGATCACCGGTTTCTACCGCACCGGCCTGCCATTCGCGTTCATGCACGAAAACGGTGTCGAACCCGACATTCTGATTATGGGCAAGGGGTTTGGCAATGGTTACCCGATCAGCGGCATCGCCACGCGGGAGAACATCGCTCATGCCGAGCCATGGGCGAAGCCGAGTGGCAACAGCTCAAGTTATGGCGGCAATGCCCTTGCCTGCGCAGCGGCGCTTGCTACGCTCAGAGTGCTGAAGCAGGAACGCCTTGGCCAGCACGCGCGGGAAGTCGGCAACCTCATGCTAATGCGGCTGCACGAAATCGCCGCGGCCTCGCCCATTATCGGTGAAGTCCGCGGTATCGGTTTGCTGTTGGGCATCGAGCTCGTGACGAGTATGGTATCCAGGGATCCGCTTCCGCGCGAGAAGATGCGTGACATCTTTGCCGATCTCTTATCAAACGGCGTGCTCGTCATGCCGAGTGGGTCGGCGCTGCGCGTCAATCCGCCGCTCGTCATATCGGAGGGCGAAGCAATGGCTGGGCTGGATGTCATTGAACGTGTCTTGCAACGCGCCGGCCAGGCACATCTGAAGGACACGCTGTAGATGGCGATAGTGAATGTCCGGCAGGTCGGGCTGGTAGGTTTCGGGCGCATCGCGGAGTCGGCGCACATGCCTGCATGGCGTTCCCTGCCGAACGTGGAGATTGCCGCGGTAGCAGATACCTGCCCCGTGCGCCGCGCGGCGGTGGCGGCCATCCTGCCGGCGGCACGGGTCTATACAAGCGCCGATGAACTGCTCGATCGCGAATCGCTCGATGTAATCGACATTTGCACGCCACCGCACGATCACGCGCCAAGCATCCTGAAAGCCTGCGCCCGCGGCGTGCGACGGATCGTATGTGAGAAGCCGCTCACGGTGTCTCGCGCGGAGTTTCGCGCAATTTCAGCTGCGCGGTCGGCATCGAATTGCCAGGTGTTCACCATAAACACCTGGCTGCGTAGCGATCTCCACCGCCTTGTGACCCACATCCTGGCGGAGGGGACCATTGGGCAAATCCGGCATGTAACGCTCCGCACCCTGCGGCCCGATTGCGCGCTCGGCGTGCCAAGCTGGCAGCCAAGGTGGAGGACAATGCCCCGGTACGCGGGCGGCGGCATTGTACTGGATCACGGTTGGCATCAACTCTACTTGATGGCGAATTGGATCGGCGCGATGCCGGTCTGGGTCGCGGCTCAAACCGGCACGGCCTTGCCTGTCCATCTTCCCGTGGAAGACCACGCGCATATTCACCTCACTTTTCCGGACGCCACGGGCCGCATCGAGTTGTCATGGGCCGCGGGCGGCCGCACAAACGACGGCGAGATCATCGGCGCCGATGGCACGATTCTCATTGAAGATGATGGGCTGCTGGTGCGGACGAAGTCAGGCGAGCAGACCCTGCGATACGGTGAGCGCCTGTCCGATTCCTCGTATCATCCTGAATGGTTTACCGCGCTCTTCAGCCAGATCCTGGCCGACGACTCGCATGACGAGGCCACGCGCAATCTGGATGAAGCAGAGATGCTGCTTGGCGTGCTGCTTCACGCGTATGGCGATACCGGAGCTGAACGGACCGCCACGGATTTTGCGCCCGCGAGCGCATAGCCTATCGTGACGCCGGTTGGGTCAAATGAACCATGGCCCAGGCGTCTCTCTCCCTCCTGGCTATTAGCCGGCGCGGCAACCGATCGTACGATAGTCGGTTCCCAACCGCCCTACGCGTACCGCGTTTGGCGACCATCGCGGCGACGCGCGTTCTTGTGCGCATTGACGAGCAAGCCTATACTAAGCTGGCATCGCGATTACCGCCTGTTCACTGACCCGTGCTGAGGATCCGCTACGAATGAATATCGCCGGACACGCGCGTGTGGCCGCCGTGATTGCGATCCTCCTCGCCGTTTCCATTGCGGGTCGTGGGATGGCCGCGTCTATCCCACCGCCCGCGATCCGTATGCAGCTCGAAGTGGGTTACGGCGGCAATTTTCGCCCAGACGCGTGGGTTCCTGTCCGTGTACGCATGACCAACGCAGGACCGACGGTGACGGGCAATCTGACCGTCGTAGATCCTGGCCAGTCCTCCGTCGCCGCCGCGCCATACAACAAAGCCGAGTTCACACGAGGCATCGTGCTTCCTCACGGCAGTACGAAGGACGTTGCGCTCTACATCCCGGGCGCCGACCTGGGCCAGTCAATCTCGGTTTCGCTTATGAGCACGTCCAGGACACTTGCACGCCAGACCGTGGCCGCGAGCCAGGTTCCGAGCGCGACCCTCTTTGTCGGAGTGATGTCACAGAACCCGGCCGCGATTGTCCAGTTGAAGAGCCTGGGCGGCTCCCTTGCCGACATACAGCTCCTCACGACCCCGCTCGATGCTCGGACGCTGGATCCGACTTTTCTGGCCCTGGCAAACCTGGATGCAATAATTGTAGACAACTTCGATACTGGCACCCTTGAGCCCGCCCAGATTGCGGCACTTGAATACTGGGTGCGCGCTGGTGGCACGTTGATACTAATCGGAGGCCCGAGTGCCCAGGCGACGCTTGCCGGCCTGCCTGGCTCGTTGGTACCGATCGGGCCAATCCGCTTGGACGTATTGAAGGCGGCGCCAGGCCTTAACGGGCTGGGAAGCGCGCTCCCATCCGGCGACATCGTGGCCGCTGACGGCCCGCCGGTGGACGCGCGCGTTCTGCTCTATGCCGGCGGCGTGGCCACGATTAACGCGCCCGCGCCGCACGCCGGCGATGCTCTTGTCGCCGAGCGCCAACTCGGCCTTGGCTCGGTCATATATAGTGCGCTAGATCCGACCCAACAACCATTGGCGAGCTGGCGCGGCATTCAGCAACTCTGGACCTTGCTGGCAAGCCCAGCGCGCATCGCGGCGGCGACGGCGACCACGCGATTTGCCGGTATCCAGTCATCATCCACTACCAGCACGCTGAACGGCGAGATAAGTAGCGTCACTCCACCGTCGATTACGCTTTATGAGGCGCTGCTTGCTGTGTACGTGCTCGGCCTGGTGCCACTCAATTTCCTTGTGTTGTACCGCCTTCGACGGCGTGATTGGAGCTGGCTGACCTTGCCCGCGCTCGCCGTGCTGCTAGTTCTCGGCGTGTTCGCCGGCGCATATTATGGTCGGGGCAGGGATCTCAGGACAAACGCGGTAAGC
>JANWHV010000101.1 GCA_025450255.1 Chloroflexota bacterium
ATCCTCGTGGAACCGGATGCTATCGCCAGCCATGACGACGCGCCCGTGATGCCGTCCGTGCGGCCATTCACCCCCGCGCACTTCGCCGCGGCCCAGCAGGCAGCCGAGCGCCTAATTCCCGGCATCCGGGGCCTTGAGCAGCCCTATCAAATCAACGGCATGTTTTCATTTACACCGGACGGCCAATCGCTGCTTGGCGAATCGCTCGACGTCCGCGGCTTCTGGGTCGCCGAGGCCGTGTGGATTACGCACGGCGGCGGTACGGGCAAGGTCATGGCCGAGTGGATGGTCGAAGGCACGCCAAGCCTCGATCTGCGCGAGGCCGACCTGAATCGCTTCGCCGCCCACACCGCCCGCCCTCGCTCTATCCGAGCGCGAGGCGCGCGGCAGTACCGCGAAGTCTATGACATCATTCACCCACTGCAACAGATGGATCATCCGCGACCGCTGCGGCGTAGCCCATTCCACCAGCGCCTGGAGGAACTTGGCGCCGTCTTCTTCGAGAGTGCCGGCTGGGAGCGGCCACAGCGGTTCGAGTCGAACAGGGCCGCGGTAGAGTCAGGCCGCGACGCCGAGCGCGCCGGTTGGACTGCACGCTACTGGTCGCCTGTCGCCGCGGTCGAGCACCGCGGCACGCGCGATCGCGTCGCCATGTTTGATCTCACCGCCTTCACCAAGCTGGAGGTCAGCGGGCCCGGCGCACTGCCGTATCTGCAACGAATTGCCAGCAACCAGATGGACACGAAGCCTGGCCGCGTGACGTATACCGCCATGCTCAACGCGAAGGGCGGCATCCAATGCGATCTCACCGTTACCAGGCTGAGCGAATCGCGCTTCCTGGTCGTCACCGGCGGCTCCGTCGGCATGCACGACCTCGCCTGGATGCGCCATCAATTGCCCCGAGACGGCTCGGTGCACCTTACTGACGTGACCTCGGGGTCGTGCTGTGTCGGCCTCTGGGGTCCGCAAGCGCGCGAGGTATTGCAAGGCTTAACCGAAAACGACATCTCAAACGCCGGCTTCGCCTACTTCACGGCGAAACAGATCTTCGTCGAAAGCGTCCCCGTCCTGGCGATCCGCGTCTCCTACGCCGGCGAGCTTGGTTGGGAGCTCTACACGCCCACCGAATATGGCCTTACCCTGTGGGATCTACTCTGGCAAGCCGGAAAGCCTCACGATATCATCGCGGCCGGCGGCGGCGCCTTTGACTCGCTGCGGTTGGAGAAGGGCTATAGACTCTGGGGCGCCGACATCCATACCGACTACAACCCCTATGAGGCCGGGATTGGGTTCGCGGTGCGCCTTAACAAGGGCGATTTCGTGGGCAGAGAGGCGCTCGTCGCAGTCAAGGAGCGGGGCTTGACGCGCAAACTGTGCTGCATGGTGCTGGACGACCCCGCGCGGGTGGTGATGGGTAAGGAACCAACCCTGGCCGGTAACGCCGCGATCGGCTACGTGACGAGCGCCAATTACGGATACTCGGTGGGCCAGAGCATTGCCTACGGATACCTGCCGGTTGCCCACGCCGAAGAGCGCTCCAGGGTCGAGATCCAGTTTTTCGGCGAGCGTCTGCCGGCGACGGTCGCGCGCGAGCCGCTCTACGACCCAGAAGGCGCCAGACTCCGGTCATAACCCGCCCCTGGGAGCGCGACCGTCCTCGGTCGCCCTGATCACCGCCGCGCCGTCGCCGGGTCGCGATCGCGCGGCAAACTGAACCACGCCGCATCACATGCGCGCGTTTCTTCCTCGTCGAGCATCAGGTCGACGCCCACCAGACTATCCGTCAACTGCTCTGGGCGGCTCGCGCCCACAATCGCGCAGGTAATGCCCGGCTGTGCCAAAACCCAGGCCAGCGCCACCTGCACGAGCGGCTTTTTACGCCCATCGAAGAACGATGCCAGACGATCGACCACGTCGAAGATCTCGTCGTTCCAGTAGCGCTTCCGATAGAGCTCGCCGGCTCCCGAGAGTCCGAACCGCGTCCCTTCCATCTCGCGCTTTTCCCGGTACCGTCCCGTGAGCATACCGCCGGCCAGCGGATTGTAGGCGATGATGCCAACGCCATGCGCCTGGCACAGCGGCACGATCTCGTCTTCGATCATGCGGAACAGCAGGTTATAGCGCGGCTGATCGCACGCGAAACGCGCCAGGCCATGCGTCGCGCTGGTCCACAGTGCGTCGCCGAGCCGCCAGGCCGGGTAATTCGAGCAGCCGATATAACGCACCTTGCCGCTTTGCACCAGGGAATCCAGCGCGCGCAGCGTTTCCTCGATTGGCGTGGACGGGTCAGGCGCGTGGACCTGGTACAGGTCGATATAGTCCACGCCAAGGCGCCGCAAGCTTGCGTCACAGGCCGAGATAATGTGCTTCCGCGACAAACCCTCGTCGTTCGGATTGGCGCCCATCTGGCCGCGGCACTTGGTCGCCAGTACAATTCTCTCCCGCGAGCGTCGCTCACGGAGCCAGTTGCCGACGATCTCCTCGGTTCGACCGACTCGGCTCAAGCCGCCGCCCAGCGGGTACACGTCGGCCGTGTCGAAAAACGTCACGCCCGCCGCGTCGGCGGCATCCATAATCGCGAACGATGTCTCTTGATCGGCCTGGTTGCCAAAGGTCATTGTACCCAGGCAGATCTCGCTGACCTTGAGGCCGGTCCAGCCGAGTTGGTTGATTTTCATGGTGGTTCCCCCGGTCCGTACGCCCGCTCAGGCGCAAGAATCGCCGCTGCTAGCGGCGAGCTATAGACGTGATCCCGGCCCTGGCCAATGCCTCTACCAGCACGTCGGCCATTATCTGGTAGCCGATGACGTGTGGGTGCAGGCCGTCGTCGGCCAGGCCCGGCCGCAACGTGACGCCGTCCTCGTGCACAAGCCGGCTATGGTAATCGACATAGGCGACGCCCGGTTGCGCGGCGATCTGCTTCAGGCGTTGGTTTGCTTGCGCGATAATCGCGTTCCGCTTCGCCGTATTCCCGTTAAACGGCACGTCCGTCGGCAAAATACTGCACAACGCCACCTGGATATCGTGCTCGCGAGCGGACGCCACCATCGACTCAATATCGGCGACGATTTCGTTCTCGATTTCCTCCGGCGTCCGTATCTGGTTCTGGTCCCACCAGATATCCAGATCCCAGGTGTTGTTGACACCAATTTTCATAACCAGCAGTTTCGGTTGCAGTTGCAGCACGTCGCCGTCGAAGCGCCGCCGCGCGAAAGGCGTGCGGTCGCCGCCGATGCCGCGATTGACGATCGAACCGTCCTCCGACTTGAAGAATACGTCCAGCGCCCACATATCGGTGATCGAATCGCCGAGAAACACGGCGGCAATCGGTGCGCCGGAGGCCAGTAGTGCCTCGTTGTGGGCGTCGAAAACACCACGGCGGCTGTCCGCCGCGGCCTCGATGCCGAATACTCCGGGCCGGATGAGATGGGGTCGCTTCAACGCATTATCCTTCCAACAGCTCAATTTCACTCATGGATACACGCCCGCCGCGCGGATACGTTAACCCGCCCGCGACGGAACGGACCCGGACGTGATGAGGTCGCGGTCCGTTGTCGGAAGTGTACCAGTTGCCTAACACCGAGCACGCGTGATATAGCAGCGCGTAAAGCGCCGACGACATGCCCGAAACGAACTGACATGGCTCCTGGATCTCGGCTATGAGCGACCGCGCCGACCATGCCTCATGGAGTATGATGTGATTACGTCTCGTATGTGAGCCAAACGAAACCGTGCTCGGCGCCGATGTGTCATTCATGTCGCTCCATCGCGTCCCAAACGAAGCCGACGAGGCGACATATGTGCGCGCCGCGCCCGACCTGGCGGTGGAAACCGCCTCGCCATCCCAGTACCGGCCCAAAATGGGCGCCAAGGCATGGCTCTGGCTCACGCGAGGCGCCCGTTTGGTCTGGGTTATCTGGCCGAGCCGGCACGAGGTCGATGTCTGGACGCCCGAACACGATGTTCCGCTTACCCTGGGCATGGACGCCCGGCTTGACGGCGCGGACGTGCTGCCAGGCTTCAGCTACGCACTGGCCGATCTCTTCGCCTAACTCGCCTGCGCCCGTACCCAGCGGATAGTCTTGGCGGCCAGGCGCGAATATGCTTCGACCGCCAGCTTGAGGTGTTCCACCGGCGTATCCTCCAGCGGGCTATGGCTGATGCCGTTGGTGCTTGATACAAACATCATCGTCGTGGGCAACAGCCGCGCCATCTCGGCGGCGTCGTGGAGCGGCCCACTGGGCAGCGAATGGACCGATCCAGACACCTCTTTGCATGCCTCGCGCGCGAACTCTATCAGGGTCGGGTGGAATGGAATAGGCTCAATATGCCACAGTTGCTCCCAGGTCACCGTCGTTCCATCTTCCTGGGCGATGCGCTCGGCGGCGGACCGTGCCTCCGCCAGCATGCTCGCCAGCGTGCCCTCGTCAATTGCCCGCTGATCGAGCGAGACCTCGCAGACGCCCGCGATGGCCGTTACGATGGCCGGCTCGACGCGGACGATGCCGGAGGTGGCGACGCCGCCGTGGCGGATAGCGCCTTCCCGCGCCTCCAGAGCAAAACGCGCCGCGGAAAGGAACGCGTCATGTCGTAGCGCCATGGGCGTCGATCCGGCATGGCTGGCGCTGCCTTTGAACCGCACCATATGGCGCTCCACACCATAGGTGCCGAGCACGGCGCCCAACGGCAGCCCCATTTGCTCGAGTACCGGCCCTTGCTCGATGTGCAGCTCGAGGTACGCGTCAATATCGGCAAGCCTGCCGCGCGCCTTCAGCATATCTTCCAGCCGCACGCCGCAGGCGGCCAGGGCGTCCGGCAATGGCGTGCCCTCGCGGTCGCGAAGTCCGCGCACCATCTCGATGTCGAGCGTGCCGGCGGCGGCGCTGGAGCCGAGCAAGCTTCGTCCGAAGCGCGCCCCTTCCTCGTCAGCCCAGTCCACCAGCCGGATCGTGACCGGCGGCGTAGTCCGCGACCATTGGCGGAGTACCTCTAGCGCGGTCAGTTCACCCAGCGCGCCGTCCAGCCAGCCGCCGTGCGGCACGCAATCAATGTGCGATCCGACTACCACCACGGCCGGTGTTTCGCCCGGAATCTCGGCCCAGAGGTTGCCCGCCTCGTCCATTTGAATGGAACACGGCAACTCCGCCAACTTGCCGCGGAGCCACTCCCGCGCCTTTAGCCACTCAGGGCTCCAGCACACTCTCCGTCCCCCGTCGGGCCCGCCCGTCAGCTCCGCGAGCTCGCGAAGGTTGGCGACGACTCGCTCTGGTTCGACTGGTAGCGGTACAGTGCCTTCGATTCCGGAATCAGGCGCGGCCATTCTCTTCTTCCTTCCACGCATTCGACTGGTATTAGTGCATGTTGTACCACGAGGTTCGGCTTACTCGCTCACCACGCGCGACCTACCGGCCTCAGTAACCTGGGCTATGGCCGCTTCGGTGGTCAGAGCGGTCCCCGCCGCCCAGGCGCCCTGAAACACGGGCTCTGGCAGACGTTCACGCAAATCCGCCAATACCGGCCGATGCGTGGAGCTATCGTCATACTCGGTCGAGACGCCGGCCCGCAGGCAGCAAGCTTTGGCCGCCGCGTAGAGCGTGACCGCCAGTTCGCTCTGTCCATACCTGTGCGCGCAAAGACCACACCCTGCCAGGCAGCGGGCAAGCTGAGACGGATCGGCAAGTTGCTCGAACCTGGGCAGAGCCTCGGCGTACAGGCGAAGGCTCTGATCGATATCGCCGGCGCGATAATAGTCAAGCGCCAGGTTCGCCTGCACGAGCGCCACCGACCAGTGATCGCCCAGTGCTCGCCATTCCTCGATGCTCTGCGAATGGCGCTCAATCGCCAGCGCGTAGTCGCCACGCGAGTTGGCCACGTTGCCCAGGTTGTCGGTGGACACGGCGACGCCCCACCGGTGCCCCAGCTCACCGCAGATTGCCAGAGTTTCCGTCAGCATCGTCTCCGCCGTCGCGTAGTCTTCTTCGCGCTGCGCAATCAGCGCCAGGTTATTCAGTCCCCCGGCTACACCCGGCTTGTTGTCCAACTGGCGATGCATCTCCAGGCTCTCGCCGTAGTAACGCTTGGCCGGTTCGTTCTCGCCCGACCAGTAAAACGCGTTCCCCAGGTTCTTGAGCGCGCCCGCTAGCGCAATCCGATCGTCACTCTGGCGGCGCAATGCCAGACATTCGGTGAACGTAGCCTTGGACGTAGCGTAATCGCGTTGGCGCTCGGCCAGGCCGCCCAGGCCGGTCAATGCGTCAGCCCGCGTCTCCGCCGGCGCCGTGAGGCTCGCGGCAAGGAGGGCCTCAAACCACTGCCTGCCCTCGGACCAGTGATTTCTAACCGACCAGAACCAGTGAATCGCGGCCGCGAGGCTCAAGCCCGCGTGGGTCCGCGCACCCCCTTCTCCCGCGCGCAGTTCCCCGCCTTGCAAGCTCCAGCCCAGCGCGGCGCGAATATTGTCGTGTTCCCGCTCGAGAAGATCCATCCAGTCTTGCTGTTCAGGACCCATTATCTCTAGCTCGGCGCGGCGGGCAAGCGACAGAAACCAGACCAGATGCCTATCCCGCAGCAACTCCAGCTCACCGGCGCGATCGAGGTGCTCCCATCCGTACTGGCGCATCGTTTCAAGCAGCCGATAACGACCGGAATCGACTCGCGCCAGTGATTTCGTAACCAGATCATCCAGCAGCGACGTGACATCGACGCCGGCGCCACCCTCCAGCAGATGGATGCCCACGGCGGCGTCTGCTATCCAGCCGCCAACGAAAACCGCCAGTCCGCGCAGCAGCATTTGTTGCCGATCGTCAAGCAGCCGGTAGCTCCAATCCATCGTGGCGCGTAGCGTACGCTGGCGAGGCGCCGCGCTTCTCGGGCCAGAACCAAGCAGCTCAAAGCTGCCATCCAGGCCGTCCGCAATCTCCGCGACCGTAAACGCGGTCACCCGTGCCGCCGCAAGCTCGACCGCCAGCGGCACTCCTTCAAGTTGGATGCAGATCCGCGCGATCGCTGGCGCGTTTTCGATGGTCAACGCGAAATCGAATTGTCGTGCCGCCGCGCGATCCAGGAACAGCTTCACCGCTTCGTATCCCGCTAGGCGCTGCAGCGCGAGTAAGGGCTTGGCATTGGGCAGCGAGAGGGCCGGCACCGCGTACACGCTTTCGCCCGCTATCTCCA
>JANWHV010000102.1 GCA_025450255.1 Chloroflexota bacterium
CCCTCCCCTTGTTCAACCGGCTGGTGTGGAAGAATCCGGATCGCATTGCAATTGTCGAGGACTTTACCGACCTCATTGGCTACCTGGCCGGGGCGATAGTGATAATTGTCACCCTGCGGCAGGCTCCGCCGTCGCTGTACTACCCAATGTCGATTCTAAGCATCCTCGGACTGCTGCTCACGCTGACGTTCGTGAATGCCTGCATTGGGTTGGTCTCGTTGCGTCGCGTCAATGAGATCGCTTCAAAACGAGCGTTCCTCATTCCGGCTCTCTGCGGTTTGACTGTCGCTTGCTTCGAGATCATGGCGATCGACCTCTGGCACGCCGCCCACGGGTAGATCCTCGGCGCCCGATCGCGATACGTCGTCCACATTCACGCCAATGCTCAGTCAAGTGTCCGGAGTGGGGTGGGCGCCGCGCCGGCATGGAGCGTGGAATGTGTACGCGGCGGCGCCAGCCACCTAAAGCTATCGATATCGCGTTCAGGGTCAAACGGCCGCGGCATGGTATCCTGACTGCGGCAACTGTGGGACGCCACGTGTCCCGCCCCTGGAGGAAGTCTGATGGCCACATTTCGACCGCAAGGTCTTACGTATGACGATGTCTTGCTGATGCCAAAGCGTAGCGGCGTCGCGTCACGCAAGCATGTAAGCACAAGCGCGCCGCTATCGCGCAACATTACGCTCAGTATTCCGATTGTCAGCGCCAACATGGACACCGTGACCGAGGCGCCGATGGCTATCGCCATGGCCCGCCAGGGCGGCATCGGCATTGTCCATAGATTTATGTCAATCGAGCAGCAGGTTCGGCAGGTACAACAAGTGAAACGCGCCCAGAGCGCGGTGGTCGAGCAACCATATACGATGCTCGCCGGCCAAACACTCGCGGAAGCACGTCACTTGATGGCGGAACACGACGTAACCGGTGTGCTGGTGCTGGACGATCGCGAGCGCTTGATCGGCATTCTAACCTCTCGGGACATACGGTTTGCCACGGACGGCGCCCAGCTAATTTCTACCCTGATGACACCACAAGAGCGACTGATCACCGCGCCGCCGGGCATCGAGGCGGATCGCGCCAGGGCGATACTCGACAAGCATAAGATCGAGAAGCTGCCGCTCGTCGACGAATCGGGCATGCTGCGCGGATTGATCACCAGTAAGGACCTTTTGCAAACCAATCGCTTCGGCAACGCGGCGCGGGACGCGAAGGGGCGCCTGCTGGTGGGAGCGGCGATTGGCGTCGTCGGCGACTATATCGAGCGCGCTCAAGCACTCTGGAAGGCCGGCGCCGACACCCTGGTTATCGACATCGCGCACGGCCACTCCGACAATGTGCTACACGCTATCCGTGCCTTGAAGTCGCAGTCGTCGGCCAGCGATTTGATCGCGGGCAACGTGGCCACCGCGGACGGGACGCGGGAATTGGTTGCCGAAGGCGTAGACGCGGTGAAGGTGGGCGTAGGCCCTGGCTCAATCTGCACGACGCGCATCGTCACCGGCTTTGGTGTCCCGCAGTTGACCGCCGTACTTGAGTGCGCGGAGGAAGGCGAGAAGGCCGGCGTGCCGATTATCGCCGATGGCGGCGTCAAGTCGTCGGGTGACATAACCAAAGCACTCGCCGCTGGAGCCGGCACGGTCATGATCGGCAATTTGCTCGCTGGAACGCGCGAGAGCCCCGGCTACACCGTTCTACGCAATGGACAACGCTACAAGATCAGTCGCGGCATGGCGTCGTTGAGCGCGACGATTGGCCGGAGGGAGCGGGAAACCCCAGATCAGATGAGCGACGACGGGTTCAACGAAGTAGTGCCGGAAGGCGTCGAGGCCGTGGTGCCCTACCGCGGCGAGGTCACCGAGGTTATATACCAGCTCGTCGGCGGCGTCCGTTCAGGGATGAGCTATTGCGGCGTACGGACGCTGGCGGAATTGCGAGAACAGGCGGAGTTCGTGCCGATAACGGGCGCCGGCATGCGCGAGAGCCTTCCGCACGATGTGCAGGTTATGTCTTGAGAAATGACCGCCCCGCTGGGGATGGTCGAGGACCAGGCGACCGTTGGCTGTTGGCTGGTGGTTGCCTTGCCGCTCGTCGGGCACGGCCGCGGCGTGCTCCCGGTCGCCTGGCGACGGGTGGAACATGCCTAACGAGGAGAACCCTGTGCCTTGAAGCAGCGTGAAGCCGGCATGCTGATCGCGCTGGCCGCGATCTGGGGGGCGTCTTACCTCTTTATCCGCGTCGCCGCGCCCGTGTTCGGGCCATTCCTGCTGATGGAGCTGCGCGTGCTCATCGCCGGGCCGGTTTTGCTGGCCTACGCCGCGGCCATCGGCCAGACGCCCAGGTTATGCTCTGAATGGCGCCGGTTCCTTGCCCTTGGCGCCTTGAACGGCGCCACGCCCTTTGTGTTGATTGCCGCCGCCGAACTCTATATACCGGCATCGTTGGCGGCAATTCTCAACGCCACAACACCAATGTTCGCGGCCGTGGTGGCGGCGATCTGGCTGAATGAGGCGTTCACCGCAAAGCGGCTCGCCGGTTTGCTCATCGGCGTTACCGGCACGGTCGTGTTGGTAGGCTGGAGCAGCATGCCCATGACCGGCGCCCTGCTGTTCGCAATCGTGGCCTCGCTGCTTGGGGCGCTGGCCTACGGCCTCGGCGGCACCTTCGCCTCACGCGCATTCCGCGGCGTGCCGCCGCTGACCATGGCGATCGGCCAACAGTTTGGCGCGGCGGCGGCGATATTGCCGTTTGCTCTGGTTTCACTACCACGGGTTCACTATTCGACCGAGGCGTTGCTTAACATGCTTGGCCTTGCCATCCTGTCGACGAGCGTTGCGTATCTCATCTACTATCCACTCCTGAAAAGCGTGGGCCCGACCAAGGCATTGTCGGTAACGTTTCTCATTCCGGTCTTCGGCGTATTCTGGGGGGCGCTATTTCTGCATGAACACATAGGACCTGGCACGGTGGCAGGCCTGCTGATCATTCTGTCCGGCGTTACGCTGGTGACGGGAATCCGGCTCTGGCCAGGCCGTCCCGCCTCGCAATGCGTGGCTCCGGCAACTGACGTCAACGCTGCGGGATGAGCAAAGCTGGACCCGCCGCGCTGCCAGGGAAACTGATATATCGCGCCTGTTCGCCAAGCGGATCGTATGACGAGCCGCCACCGCAAGGACTACAAAACGGGCCTCCAGTGGAGGCCCGCGTTGCGGCGGCGAGAAAGGTTGTTCGGAGAGCAGCGGTGGAGGGCCTGTCACCGTCCAGCTTGGTGCACGCATCGTGGAGTGTAGGTTCATCAGAGTATCTCCCCAGAGTCATCTAAGCGATCGGCGGCGCGCCCTCGCCGGGCAGCACGAACGGCTACGTATCTTGACGGCTAAACGCTTCTAGCAGTACCGCCGCTTCCGCCACGGTGATCTTTCCTGCTTGAAGATTTTCGAGGACGGCAAGACGAGGATTTCCGCCCGTCACCACGACCGGATCCTGATCGGGCGCCTCAGACGTCGACTGTTCTTCGTTCGGCACGGAATCATCGACCTGGTCAGCAGACGCCTGAAATGTCGGTGGCACTGGTGGATAGGCCGGCACAGGCGCAATCGGCGGCGCGGGATTGGCGGGCGTCGGCCACGCGGAGCCGCGATCGTCAGATGCCGGTTGACGCCCCTCCGCCGCCCCAGCGTTCACCGATGTGTTGACCCTCACTCCAGGCTCCCGGCGGCGGATGGAGATGTCCCCACTCCCGGTCCTTAACTCCAGATCGATTGAGCTGTCGCCGATGTTACCCACGTATCGTGCTCCTCCGTGTGAATGCCGTCCTTGCTTTCCGACCGTGACCAAGGGATACTCGGAGTCTACTTCGCCGTTGCGCGTCAGGATTTGGAGCCTGGCGCCAGGTGGATTGGCAATCGCTACCGAGATATCTCCATTGCCCGTCTGCAGTTGATGCCGAGGCCCCAGCAAGAGGCTCGTACACTCCACGTCGCCCGATCCTGACTGGACGGTGAGCAGACCAAGCGCGCCCTTGCGCACGGCAACATCGCCGGCGCCGGTCACGATTTCCACCACGGCCTCACCGCGAACTTCGACCGTAACGTCGCCCGCGCCCGAGTGCAGCTTCCAGGGGCCGGTGACTTGTATCGCGTCAACGTCGCCGGAGCCTGTGTGCACCGCGCCGCCGCCCGCGCAGCGCTCAAAACGCGCGTCACCTGATCCAGTGCGGCCAGTAATTGGCCCTTCAAAACCCGATACATTGAGGTCGCCGAGGCCGGTAGTCACCTGCAACGTCCCCGTGCCGTCCGACACATCTATATCGCCTGAGTGGCTTTGCAGCGCGCAATCGGCGCTAAGCCCACGCATCCGAATGTCGCCGGAGCCGGTCGAAGCGACGATTTCCGGCCGCTCGAGGCTAGCGGGAATGCCAAGACGGACGGTCGCCGAGCCAAGCCCCTCCAGGCGGAACTCGGTTTTGAAGATCGAGTCCACGGCATCGGAGACGATTTGGCTGATTGACGCGCCGAGATCGCCACGGTCGGGACGCTCGGCAATCCGGGGCTTGTGGCGCGGCTGATCGCGATGATGCCCTTCACCGGCCCGGATGGAAAGGACGCCATCAGACATCTCAGCGGTTAGCCTGCCGTCCGCGTTTATCTCAACCATGGCGCCTGACGTCCGTACAAGTTGTACATCACCGCGGCGGAGCCGCAGTTCGACGCGGCGCAGTCCATCAATCGGAAACTGTTCGCTGTACTCTCCCATCTCAGGCTTTCTCCTCTGTAAGACCTGACAGCAAATCGAGCGCCGCCTCGGCCGTCAGTTGCCCCTCCGCTACTTGTTGCAAAATCGTCTCGCGCGGGCCGGTAACCGGGGCCCGCGCGGGCGGCGGGGTTTGCATGACGCGAATAATTTCCTCTAGCTTGTTCCTGACGGTAGGGTACGAAATTCCTAGGGCCTTTTCCATTTCGGAAAGATTGCCTCGACGCTGCACGAACAGGCGAAGAAACGTGCTTTGATCGTCCGTGAGCCGACAAAAATCGCAGGTCTCGAATTGCCCGGTAACACCGGTATGACAATTGCCACAGGTAAGGCCAGTGATCGCCAAGGAGCCGCCACAGACGGGACATGCCGCCAACACCTTTCTCATCGATAACCTCCACAAGCACCATACGCCTAATACTCATAGATGTCAATATAAAACTTGTAAGTTCTTATTATTACATGGTTGAATGGCGCAGTGGTCGCGCCGCGCAGGCCGCGACGACAAATAAAAAGCCCCCGTGGCGCCGAGCACCGCGGGGGCTGCGTGTTGAATGAAGGAGCGACTACAGTTGGCCGAGCTCCGTGATCACGCGCTCGTAGGCATGCAGGAAATCCTTCTTGAGTGGTATCAATGGGATTTTCAGCGCCTCAACAATCGGCGTAAGATGCTTCTCGCGGCCATAATGGAAGTCCGTGACGCCGGGCCAGGTGCTCAATGCGGAGCTGGTAACCAGATCGCTCTTTCGCAGCTCAAAGCTGCCGAACGGGCCCATGGCGGCGAAACTGCCGAACGCCGCCGGCTCGGCTTCGGTGTACTCGACAACTTGATCGATCAGTGGTTGCGGTATAACGATGTACCCCTGATACACACCCGCGAACTTTCCATCGGGCGGCAACGCCACCTGATCGCGCGGCGCATCGGTAAGGGCTAGATCCAGCGATTCATCCGGCCAGAGGAGGCTGGGGTTCTGTGACGTTTCGTCCAAAGTCTGGTGACCTCCGTAAGATCGACGCCGCGCCCTACGCGCATTTCGTGCGCCATCTTTCATCATATCGCCCTGCGCCGCGATACTGCAACACGTTGAAATACGGCGCGTTGAACGATACCAGGGGCGGCGCGTGTTTAAAGGTCCGCTCGGCCCCTATCGCGCATTGTCGCCGGCAATTCTCATATCGCGCATTGTCGCCGGCAATTCTCAACGTCTGGTCCGCGAAATATTAGCAGTCGCCTCTCCACATTGCTAGGGTTTTTGGTTATTCTGGATAGGGACCCGACGACGTGCGAGACGAACGGTCACTGGGTACGCATGTCCCTTCCGTCGTTGGCGCTATGGAATCCGCGATGTCCGCTAGCCAGAAGAAGAGGGAGAAGGAAACAGCAATGGGTAAACAGCTAATTTACGATCAGGAAGCGCGAGAGGCGTTGAAACGCGGTATCAACACGCTCGCCGGCGCGGTGAAGGTTACACTGGGGCCTAAGGGCCGGAATGTCGCCATTGGCAAGAAATACGGCGCGCCACAGGTGACGCACGACGGCGTGACGATTGCTAAGGAAATCGAGCTGGAAGACCCGCTGGAAAACATGGGCGCCCAGCTTCTGAAAGAGGCCGCCAGCAAAACCAACGACGTGGCCGGCGATGGCACCACCACGGCCACCATCCTGGCCCAGGCAATCGTCAACGAAGGTATCCGCGCCGTGGTCGCGGGCGCCAACCCAATGATTCTCAAGCAGGGTATTTCGGCGGGGACGGCCGCGGTTGTGGCCCGCATTCGCGAGATGAGCAAGCCGGTGTCCGGTCGCGAAGGCGTCACGCAAATCGCGGCGATATCGTCCGGCGATCAAGTAATCGGTGACCTGATCGGCGAAGTGATCGACAAGGTCGGCAGCAACGGCGTGGTTACGGTGGAGGAGGCGCAGGGCATTACCACCGAGATCGAATATGTCGAGGGTATGAATCTCGATCGCGGCTACGTCTCTCCCCATTTCATCACCGACCAGGATCGGCTGGAAGCAATCATCGAGCGGCCGGCAATCTTGATCACGGATAAGAAAATCAGCAGCATGGCGGATATTCTGCCGTTGCTTGAGAAGCTGGCGACATCCGGCAAGCGCGAGCTGGTGATCATCGCGGAGGATGTCGACGGCGAGGCGCTGGCGACGCTGGTGGTCAACAAGTTGCGCGGCATTATCAACTCGGTTGCCATCAAGGCTCCTGGGTTCGGCGACCGCCGAAAGGAAATGCTGCGCGACATCGCTATCCTTACCGGCGGGCAGGTCATCAGCGAGGAGACGGGCCACCGCCTCGACAGCGTGGTCGTTGAGGACCTCGGTCATGCATCGCGAATCGTAGCGAAGAAAGAAGAAACGATCATCGTCGGAGGCGACGGCTTGCCGGCGGAGATCAAGGGCCGAATCGACCAGATCAAGGCGCAGATTGAGGAGACGACAAGCGACTACGATCGCGAGAAGCTTCAAGAGCGCATGGCCAAGCTGTCTGGCGGGGTCGGCGTGATCCGCGCGGGCGCAAGCAGCGAAGTCGAGCTCAAGGAAAAGAAAGCTCGGGTTGAAGACGCGTTGGCTGCCGCGCGGGCCGCGCTCGAAGAAGGCGTAGTGCCGGGTGGCGGCATCGCTCTGCTCAACGCTTCCGCCGCGCTCGACACGGTGAAGCTCGAAGGCGACGCCGGTATTGGCGTGAACTTGCTCCGTCGAGCGCTCGAGGAACCTATCCGGCAAATCGCGTCTAACGGCGGCGAGGACGGTTCCGTGGTCGTGGACGCCGTTCGCGCGCGCCAGGGCAAGGCAAAGAACGTCAACATCGGCTACAACGTGGTAAGCAATAGTTATGAGGATTTGGTTGCGTCGGGGGTCATCGACCCGGCAAAGGTTACGCGCACGGCGCTGGAG
>JANWHV010000103.1 GCA_025450255.1 Chloroflexota bacterium
CTGATCTGGCCGATCGCCGCGCCGACCGCGTTGGCAACCTGATAGTAGGGCGGGCGGATCGCCGTCAACGCGCCGATCCGGTCACTTACCAGAATGCTGCCGCCGCCGACCACCAGCACCGGCGCCGGCTCCGGGGTGAGCAACATGCGGTCGCACGCCCTCTCCACCATGGTGTCGATCGCCCGCACGGCGCGATCGACCAGGCCACGGTCGAGCGCCGCCACCCTGGCCGCGTCGCCCAGGTCGGCCATCCCCGCCGCCACCACGATGTCGGTCGCGGTGAGCGTCTCGCCGCCGAACACCCGGCCCTCGGTCACGATGCGGTAGCCCACGCTTTGCGGACCCACGCTGAGCGGCTGGCCGCCGTCGCCCCCTTCCACCAGCGATCCGCCGCCCAGGCCAATGCTCATCACGTCCGGCATGCGGAAGTTGGTGCGCACGCCCCCCACCTCGATCGCCGTACCGGCCTCGCGCGGGAAACCGTGGTGCAGGGCGCCGACATCCGTGGTGGTGCCGCCGATATCGGCCACCAGCGCCTCGCGCAGGCCGGAGAGGAAGGCGGCGCCGCGCATGGAGTTGGTCGGCCCAGAGGCGAAGGTCAGCACCGGGAAGCGCTTGGCGTAGTCCGCCGCCATCAAGGTGCCGTCGTTCTGGGTCAGGAACAGCGGCGCGTCGATGCCGGCTGCCGCCAGCGCCCGCACGAAGGCGTCGACGGCGCGGGCGCCCAGCGGCCGCAGGCAGGCATTGAGGATCGCCGCGTTCTCGCGTTCCAGCAGCCCGACGCGGCCAATCTCCTCGGAGAGCGTGATCCGCGCGCCCGGGATCTCGGCGGCCATGATCTCCCCTGCCCGGCGCTCCATGTCTGGATTGATCGGCGAAAACACGGCGCTGATCGCCACCGCCATGATGCCGCGCTCGCGGATCCGGGCGGCGATATGGCGCAGCTCGCCCACATCCAGGGGCGAGATCTCGCGGCCATCGAACTCATGGCCGCCGTGCGCCATGAAATAGCAGTTGCCCACCGCGTCGCGCAGATCGGCCGGCCAGTCGACCATCGGCGGCAGCGCCGTGGTGGCCGGAAGACCCAGGCGCACGGCGGCGACAGGCGCCAGATCCCGCCGCTGCACCACGGCGTTGGTGAACTGCGTAGTGCCGATCATCACGGCGGCGATCTCGCCGGTTTGCACGCCGGACTGCTCGAGCAAGCTGAATAGCGCCGCGGTAATGCCCGAGGTAATGTCGGCGGAGTTGTTCTGCTTGACCCAATTGAGCACCTGAGCGCCGTCCATGATCACGGCGTCGGTATTGGTGCCGCCGACATCGATGCCGATCCTGTACCTCATGCCCGCCCACTTCCATCCATGTGTTGCCCGGAAACATGCCCGTCTTCGAGGGCGCCGAAGGGCCGATAGTCCATGTCGTAGCCGAAGGCCCGCGGCCCGACCACCGCCAGCCCGGCGGGCGTGGTGAGCTTAGGGTCGGCGGCGAAGGCGAGCACGCAGACACGCAGCCCGTAGCGCAGCACCTCGGTGCCGATGGACTCGCCCGAATCGTCGTCCACCATGCAGATAAGGTCCGGCACCGTGATCAGCACCCGTTCGTCGCGCCAGGCCACCAGGTTCTCATTCTGGATCGCCACGCGGAGCACGCTGCCGGCGTCTGCCTCAAAACCCTGGACGATCGCCGTACCGCGCGCGAAGCCACCCGTCGTCTCGCGTTTGAGGTCCACGATCTTGCCGCGGAACAACAGCTGGGCGCCCAACGGCGCCAGCGCTTCCTCGACCCGCCTCTTTTCGCGCTGGGCGCGGCGCACGGCGACGCCAATGCGGTAGGCCAGCGTGTAGCTGCCCCAGATCCCGGTCTCCTTGAGCTGCCGGCCGCGCAATACCGGCATGGCCAGGCCGGCCGAGCCGCCCATCGCCACCGTGACCACCCGGCCCAGCCGTTCGGTCCACAGCGGATCGCGGGTAGCGGCCAGGATCAGCACGTTGCCCTTCTCGTCGGCCAGCGCCGAGGGCGTGGTGGAGACGCCGCCGATATTAAAGGTGTCCATCTGCAACTCGGGAAAGGCGCGGCCCATGGGGTCGGCGTCGATCACCGGCAGCCCCACGCGCGCCGCCACTTCCAGGGGCGTCATGCTGTTCCCGCCCCCGATCTCGCCGCAGACCACGGCGCGCGCCTTCTCGCCCAGATACCGCTCGATGGCGCGGAAGGCGGCCGTCGCCTCGCTGCCGCGCGTCAGCTTCTCGATGCTCACGGTGGGCGCGCCCATGCCCGATACGCTGATCAGCAGATCGTCGTCGCCGGCGGCATCGGGCGGAATGATGCTGATCTCGGCGCCGTTCCGGATCGCCAACTGCACCACCAGCTTGCCCAGGTAGGGGTTGCCGCCTCCCCCCGTGCCGAGCACGCCCGCGCCCACGGCGATATGTTCCACATCCTCGGTGGTCAGGGTCCACGCGGTCTCGCTCATGCTACCTCGGGATCTAAGAAGTCGCGTAACCCGTCGCCCAGCAGGTTGAACGCAAGTACGGAAACGGCAAGGGCGGCGCCCGGGAAGGCGGCCATCCACCAGGCATCTTGCAGGTGGTTCTGCGCGTCGGCGATCATGGTGCCCCATTCGGGGTCCGGCGGCTGCATGCCCAGACCCAGGAAGCTCAGGCCGGAGGCGGCCAGGATCGCGTACCCCACGTCCAGGCTCATCTGCACCAGGATGGGGGCGACCGTATTTGGCAGGATGTGCCGCCAGAGCATGCGCGGCGTGGCCACGCCGAGCGCGCGCGCCGCCTCCACGAAGTCCAGGGCGCGGATCTGCAGCACCTGGCCGCGCGCCAGCCGCGCGTACCACGGCCACCAGACGACGGCCAGCGAGAGCATCAGGGTATTGAGGCCGGGACCGATCGAGGCGCTGACCGCCTCCGCCAGGATAAAGCTGGGGAAGGCGAGGAACACGTCGGTGACGCGCATGATCGCTTCATCCGTGATGCCGCCGAACAGCCCGGCCAGGGCGCCCAGCACCGTGCCGATCGCCACGCCGGACACCAGCACCACCGCCGCCACCAGCAGCGAGACCCCGGCTCCGGCCAGCACGCGGCTCAGCACGTCGCGGCCAATCTCATCCGTGCCGAAGGGATGGGCGCCGCTGGGGCTCGCCAGTAACTGGCTGTAACTGGGCACGATCGGATCGTATGGCGCCAGCAGGCCGCCGAAGACCGCCACCACCAGCAGCGCGATCAGCAAGATCAGCGCCATCATATTGAGCGGATTCCGCAACAGGAAGCGCCGGGCCGTGACAAGCACGCCGGTCCGGGTAACAAAGAGCGGCGAATCGTCGATAATCTCCGCGGTGGTCGAGTCGGTCATCTGTTGAGCAGGCTCCCTGGTCGCCGGTTAGCGGTAGCGGATGCGCGGGTCGAGCAGCACGTAACAAAGGTCCACCAGCAGGTTGAGCAGCACGTAGAGTAGCGCCACCACGATGGTGACACCCATGATCGCCGGGTAGTCGCTGGCGGTGATCGACTCCGCGGTGTAAAGCCCGACCCCCGGCCAGGAGAAGATATATTCCACCAGCACGGCCCCACCGAGCAGATAGCCGAACTGCAAGCCGATCACGGTGACGGTCGGCAGCAGCGCGTTCCGCAGGGCGTGCCGCACTACCACGTCCCAGCGCCGCACGCCTTTGGCGCGCGCCGTCCGTATATAGTGCTTGGCCAGGGACTCCAACATGCTGGAGCGGGTAATGCGCATCACCACCGCCAGCGGGCCTAGCGAGAGCACGAGCGCCGGCAACACCAGGTGCCAGACGGCGTTGGCAAACAGATCCAGCCGTGCCACGAGCAGCGAATCAATGGTATAAAAGCCGGTGATGCCCCGTGGTGGCGACAGCGTGGGATCGATGCGTCCGCCGGAGGGGAACAGCCCCAGGTTGTAATAGAGCAGGATCTGCAGCACCAGCGCCACCCAGAAGACCGGCAATGAGACGCCGCTCAGGGCGAGCAGGCGAGTCAGGTGGTCCGGCAGGCGGTTCCGCCCGACCGCCGCCAGGGTGCCGAGCGGGACGCCGATAGCTACCGCCAGCAGGATCGCCGCCAACCCCAGCTCCAGCGTCGCCGGCAAGAAGGCGCGCAGATCGTCGCTCACGGCGCGCTGCGTGTGCAGCGCCGTGCCGAAATCGCCGTGCGCCAGGTTCGAGATATACGCCCAGTACTGCGCGGGCAGCGACCGGTCCAGGCCGTAGGCATGGCGCACGGCCTGGACCTGGGCCGGGCCGGCGTGCGTCCCAGCCAGCAGCCGGCTGGGATCGCCCGGCACGACATGCGAGAGCACGAAGGTCAGCAGCGAGACGCCGAACAACACGGGAACCAGCAGCAACAGCCGCCGGCCGATGAACCCGAGCAACGAAATCCCCGGCTACTTCGAGAGCGCGTAATAGTCGTAGGTGTCGGTATACGACGGGTTGAGCAGATAGCCGTGTACGACGCGGCGCACGGCGGTGGTTTCCGGCAGGTCGGCGAGCCATACAGCCGCCGGATCGGCCACCAGCGCCTGCTGCGCCTTCTTGTACAGCGCGATGCGCTTGGTGTTATCCAGGGTCTTTGCCGCCTGCTCCAGCGCGGCATCGACGGTAGCGTTCTTATAGTAGCCGCCGTTGCTGCCGGCGCCGGCCACCTGGCTGGAGTCGTAGTGCGGGAAGAGCCAGTCACCGGCGTCGTTGTAGTCCGGGTACCAGTACCAGGCGATGAAGTTGGGGCGCTGCGAGGCCGGCTTGTTGCTGTAGTAGGTGCCGGTCAGGGTGGTAGAGGAGACGGGCTGGACGCTCAGGGTCAGGCCGATCTGCGAGAGCTGCGCCTGCATCACCTCGGCCGCCAGCTTCGTGGTCTCATCTTCCGCCTGGTACCAGAGCGTCAGCTTGGTCCCGCGGGCCACGCCGGCCTGGGCGAGCAGGGACTTGGCCCTGGCGAGATCGGTGGGATAGAGCATCAAGCTGTTGTCGTGTCCATTCATGGTGCGCGGCATCGGGCCCTGGGCCTGCTTGCCGTAGCCGTGCAGCAGATCCTTGGTAAAGGCGTTGTAGTCGAAGGCGTAGAGCATGGCCTGGCGCGCCGCCGTGCTGGCAAGCGGGCCATAGACAGCCATCACCAGGCTGAGATTGCGGGCGCCATAACGCGGCGTGGCGTCAACGGTCGGGGTCGTGGCGAGGGCCTGCATATCGGAGGCGGTTAGTTGGTTGGCGATATCGGCGTCGCCACGCGCCACAAGCTCGCGCCGGGTCGCGTCCGCGGTAACGATGCGCACCAGCACCTTTGCCACGTGCGCGCCGTGCCAGCCGCCCCAATACTTTGCATACCGCACCAGCGAGTAATTCTGGCCCGGCACGAGCGACGACAGCATGTACGGGCCGGTGCCGGCATCATGGGTCTGCAGCCAGTTATGCAGGTCCTTTGGGTGCTGCTTGATCGCGGTGGGGCTGATGATATGGGTGCCCCAGACGGACGTCATGGCCTGCGGCAGCACGGTGGACGGCGCGGTGAGCGTGAACTGGATGGTATAGGGATCGACGACCTTGATCCCCTTGGCGGTGAAGAACTGGCCGATGATGA
>JANWHV010000104.1 GCA_025450255.1 Chloroflexota bacterium
GCCCACCGCGTCGATGCCCTCGGTAATGGCCTGCACCACGAACTCTTGCAGCGTGTGGCCGTTGCCCACGATCTGGTCGATCGCCTTGTATACCGCGTCGACGGGGCCGGTGCCAATCGCCGACGCCTCGTGGATCTCACCATGTTTGTCCTCGATGCGCACCGCCGCGGTGGGGATGCCGGGCTCGCCGCAGACGACCTGGATGGACTTCAGCCGGAATATTTCACTGGTCGGCTGGACCATGTCCATCACCAGGGCCTCAAGATCGACGTCGGATATTTGCTTCTTCTTATCCGCCAGGTCCTTGAATCGGAGGAAGACCCGGCTCACGTCTTCGTTCGAGAGCTCATAGCCCAACGCCGAGAGACGCGACTTCAAAGCGTGCCGGCCTGAGTGCTTGCCCAGGACGATGCTGCTTTCGGCCAGGCCGACCGACGTGGCGTCCATTATCTCGTAGGTGCGGCGCTCCTTAAGGACACCGTCCTGGTGGATACCGGACTCGTGCGCGAAGGCGTTCGAGCCGACGATCGCCTTATTGGCCTGCACCAGCATACCGGTCCGCGCGCTCACCAGGCGGCTGGTCTTGTGGATCTGAGTGGTATCGATGCTGGTGGCGATTGCATAGGCATCCTTGCGCGTACGCAAGGCCATGACCACTTCCTCGAGCGCGGCGTTGCCGGCCCGCTCGCCGATGCCGTTGATGGTACACTCGACCTGGCGCGCGCCGTTCGTGACGCCGGCCAGCGAATTGGCGACCGCCATCCCCAGGTCGTCGTGACAATGGGTGCTCAGGACACAGCGAGCAGCGCCCGGCACGGTCTCGATGATGCCGCGAATCATGGCGCCATATTCTTCCGGCGTGGCGTAGCCGACGGTGTCTGGAATGTTAAGTGTCGTGGCCCCAGCCTCAATCGCGGCGGTAAGCACCTCGTGCAAGAACGCGGACTCCGTACGCGTTGCGTCCATCGGCGAGAACTCGATATCGTCGGTATAGCTCTTCGCTCTCGCCACCATCTCACGGGTTGCTTCGACGGCCTCGGATCGCGTCTTGCGGAACTGGTGCTTCAGGTGCACGTCGGACGTGGACATAAAGACGTGGATGCGGGGCCGCCTGGCGCCCTTGACCGCCTCCCAGGCGGCGTCGACATCCTCTTGCTTGGCCCGCGCCAGAGCACAGATGATTGGCTCTCGCACGTGCTCGGCGATTGTCTTCACGGCATCGAATTCATCGGGCGAGCTTATAGGGAAGCCGGCCTCGATGATGTCCACCCCCAGGCGAGCAAGTTGGCGAGCGATCTCCAGTTTCTGACCGGCATTTAAGGTGGCTCCAGGCGCCTGTTCGCCGTCTCGAAGCGTGGTATCGAAAATCACTACGCGATCCATGGTCTTCTCCTCGGGGCTAACCGACACTCCGTTTGACGTTTGTCACTTCGTCCGACCTCCGCCACGCGACGAAGGCCGGCCAGGCTTCATGGTTATTTGGGATCGAGCCACGGCATCATACCGCGCAGCTCTTTGCCCACCTTCTCGATCGGCAGCACCGCGTCACGCGCCTTCAAGGCACGGAACGCCGGACGGCCGGCCTGGTTCTCCAGAATCCACTCGCGGGCAAAGCTGCCGTCCTGAATGTCCTTCAGAATGCCGCGCATAGCCGCGATAGAGTGCTCATTGATCACCTTTGGCCCAGCGGTGTAGTCGCCATACTCGGCGGTGTCGCTGATAGAGTAGCGCATGTAGGCAAGGCCGCCCTGGTAGATAAGATCAATAATGAGCTTGAGCTCGTGCAGCACCTCGAAGTACGCCGACTCCGGCTGGTAGCCGGCCTCGGTCAGGATGTCGTAACCGGCCTTGATCAGCGACGACAGGCCGCCGCAGAGCACCGCCTGCTCGCCGAACAGATCGGTCTCCGTCTCCTCGCGGAACGTCGTTTCGAGTACGCCGGCACGGGCGCCGCCTATGCCCTTGGCATAGGCAAGGCCGTTCTGGAAGGCGCGGCCGGAAGCGTCCTGCTGCACGGCGATCAGGCACGGCACGCCGCCGCCCTCGGTATAGGTGCGGCGCACAAGGTGGCCAGGGCCCTTGGGCGCCACCATGCTGACATCCACGTCGGCGGGCGGCACAATCTGGCCGAAGTGGATGTTGAAGCCGTGCGCGAACATCAGGGTCTTGCCTGCGCTCAGATTCGGCGCAATCGATTCCTCGTAGAGGGCACGCTGCACTTGATCCGGCGTGAGCACCATGATCACGTCGGCGGCCTTGACCGCGTCCGCCACGCCCGAGACACGCAAGCCGCCGTCCGCTGCCTTCGCGCGGCTCTTGCTGCCCGCGTGCAGGCCAACCACCACGTCCACGCCGCTTTCATGAAGATTGAGGGCGTGCGCGTGGCCCTGGCTGCCAAAACCGAGGACGGCGACGGTCTTTCCGCGCAACAAATCGAGATCGCAATCGCTATCGTAGTACAGCTTTGCCACTCATTCCCTCCGAGCAACTGGACATTTCAATGAATGTTTGCTCGCTCCGACGCACATACAAGAGCGGGCGATTCGGCCCGACACGCGTTGTCGATGCGGTGAACCCTAGCCGGCGCCGCGCGACATGGCCACAATGCCCGTGCGCACGAACTCCTTGATGCCGAATGGACGCATGACCGCGACTATGGAATCAATACTCGCGCGCGTACCCGAAACTTCGGCCATCACCGAATCCGTGCCAATATCGACCACCGAGCCCTTGTAGACCTCGATAAGCTGCAGGACCTCGGCGCGCTTATTTCCCGAGGTGGAGATCTTGATCAGGGCCAGCTCGCGCGAAACATGCGGGTCATGCGTTAGCTCGGTGACTTTCGTCACCTCGATGAGCTTATAGAGCTGCTTCTGCACTTGCTCCACGTTGGTCGTATTACCGTCGACCACCAGGGTCATGCGGGAGATACCCGCCGCGTCGGTATTTGAGACGGTGAGGCTCTCTATGTTGAAGCCCCGCTGCCGGAACAAGCTGGCGACACGATTCAGGACGCCGGGTTTGTCCTGCATCAATACCACCAGGGTGTGTGGCGTTACTGGTCTCGCCGCGTATTCGATCATGTCAGTTGCAACGTTTTCGGCTGGCTGCCTTCCACCATGTCGCCCAGGCCGAGGCCGGGCGGGATCATGGGGAAGACATTTTCTTCACTCTGTACCTCGAAATCGACCAGGACCGGTCCCGGCGTGCCCAGCGCCCAATCGACAGCCGCGCCTACATCCCGCGACTTATCGACATGCCGCGCCGGGATGCCATATGCCTCGCACAGCTTCACGAAATCGGGCTGGTACAGCTTCACGCCCACGTAGTTCTTCTCGTAAAAAAGATCCTGCCACTGGCGCACCATGCCTAGGTAGCCGTTGTTGATGATGGCAATCTTGACGTTGATCCGTTCCTCGACCAGCGTCGCAAGCTCCTGCAGGGTCATCTGGAAGCCGCCGTCGCCGACGATGGCCCACACGGTCGCTTCCGGGCGCGCGACCTTCGCCCCCATGGCGGCGGGGAGGCAAAAGCCCATCGTGCCCAGGCCACCGGAGCTGATGAATGTGGCGGGATCGTCGTAGGGGAACTCCTGCGCGGCCCACATCTGATGCTGACCGACGTCCGCGACGATCACGGCGGGCTCGCGGGTACGCCGGTAGATTTCCTTGATCGGCATGGTCGAGGGGATCGGCGTTGTGTCGTCGATCGCGGTCTGTGGCTCACGGCGATCCGCGCGCCAGCCCTCGATCTGATCGATCCACTCACGATGCTCGCAACGCGGCAACTCGTTGTTGAGCGAGGCGAGGACGGTCTTTATGTCGCCGACGATGGGCACCGTACACTTCACGTTCTTGGATATTTCGGCCGGGTCGATGTCGATATGGATGATCTTGGCTTTCGGCGCGAAGGTGGAAAGCTTGCCGGTCACGCGGTCGTCAAAGCGCATGCCCACGCCGATGATTAAATCCGCTTCCTGGATCGCGAGGTTGGTGTGGGCATGGCCGTGCATGCCGATCATGCCGAAGTACAGAGGATTGGAGCAGGGATAGCCGCCGATCCCGTGCAGCGTCACCATTACGGGAATATTGGCGTAGTCGGCGAATTGCTTGAGCTCATCATAGGCCCTGGAAACGATCACGCCATGGCCGGCTAGAATGATCGGGCGCTTGGCGTCTTTGATCACGTTGATCGCCTGGCGCACCTGGCGCATATTGCCGGCGGTGGTCGGCTTGTATCCCGGCAGTTCGATGGCGTCCGGGTACTTAAAGAGCGCCTCGGACACAAACACGTCCTTGGGGATGTCCACCAACACCGGCCCAGGCCGGCCGGTCGAGGCGATAAAGAATGCCTCCTTAATCACGCCGGCAAGCTCGGACACGTGGCGCACCAGGTAATTGTGCTTGGTGATCGGCAGCGTAATACCGGTGGTGTCGATCTCCTGGAAGAAGTCCCGCCCGATCCCGGTTGTAGGCACCTGACCGGTTATGGCGACTATCGGCGTGGAGTCCATGTGCGCGTCCGCGATGGCGGTCACCAGGTTGGTGGCGCCGGGGCCGGACGTGGCGAGGCAAACGCCTACTTTGCCCGTGGCACGCGCATAGCCTTCGGCGGCGTGACCCGCGGCCTGCTCGTGACGGACGAGGATATGCCGAAGCCCTGGATACTCAGGAAAAACGTCGTACAGCGGAATGACGACACCGCCGGGGTAGCCAAATATGGTGTCCACTCCCTCACGCACCAGGCTTTCGCACAGGATACGCGCACCGTTAAGTTTCATACTGCCTCCTCGGGCCCGCTGGAAAGGCGCGCTGCCAGGTATAAAAAAACCCCTTGTCCAATCAGGACAAGGGGGACGGGACAACCTGCTTCGCAGATACCCCGCGGTACCACCCCACGTTGACCGGATCCCCAGACTCTGGGCGACCGGACCACTCTACACGGTAACGGCGTGCCACCGGTACACGGATTACAGCTTGCACCGGCTAGCTACGGTGCATGTCCATGGTCGAAGCGAGTTCGGCTCGGGTTGGTCACCGGCTTGCAGCGCCGCCGGCTCTCTGAAGACGTGCCCGAAGTTCCTACTACTCTTCGTTACCGTGCTGGTTTGTCCACCTGGACGCGCGGCGCCAGCCGCTTACACCTCAGGTTACGTTAGAGAGTATCACCGATGCGAACCGCGGGTCAAGCCTGGCGACCGGCTGGTAGCAGACTTTACACGCAACGGCCGCCATCGATCGCGGCAGGCGAGTCGGCCGGCGCTACGATCGGCTGCGCTTCAACTCAAAAAAGTCGGGCCGGTTGCTGAGTCCAAGCACGTCGTGCCAGAGCGCAAGCGCGTCCTCTCCCACCGGAACGGAGCCGATAACAGGGCCAAAAAACGGGCTCTCCTGCCCGGCGACGAAGAGCGTGGGGACGGCAAACGCCCCGGCGCCCTCGTACGCCGCGTACGACTGGGTTAGCTCTACATCCAGGTCGGCATCGGTCCCGGCGCGGCCGACCAGCGCCGGGTCGACGCCGGCCTCGATAGCAACGGCCCGCAGCGTATCGGCATGGCCCAAATCACGGCCGTGCTCGTGCCGCGCCGTGCCAAGCGCGAGATACAACAAATCCACGGCATCATTGCCCATGTCCTGTCGGGTCAGCGCGATCAGTCTGAACATTGGGCGGCTCGCGCGCATCATGTGCTTGTAGTGATCGTCGCCATGGGTCCGATTGATGAACTCAAGCGAATACGGCTGCCACTCCACCGTGACCACGCCCTGGTCGCGGACCGCGCGAAGCCACTGCGCGGTGCGCCAGGTCCAGGGGCAGCCTGGGTCAAACAGAAAGCGGACAGCGTGCGTGGTAGGGGCAGCGGTAGACATGAACGGGTGCTCCTTGACGAGTCGATTGCGCGGCCGGAAACAGCCGGCATTTCTGGCGTTCCTGGCACAAGCCACGTCTTCAGCGTACCCGAGTGGTGGAGAACGTCATGTCTGACCATTGCGCCCACGCCCAGATCAAGGGCCCCTGGCGCGTTTCAGAGATTTAGAAGATTTGAGAGCGTAGAGTATGTTCTTCTTTGTTTAGCTAGCGTATAGTTCGTATAGATAGTTAAAGTCGCGCTCGACGCGGCTGCACGGAGGTAAATGGACATGATAGAAGACGATCGAGGCGAATCGCGAACGGAAACGGGCGAGCAGAAAACCGAGGCGCCGAGCGCGCGGGCAAAGGCGCTGCGGGAGGAGATGCTTGGCAGCGCACTGACGCTGGACGAGGTGGCGTTCATACTGGGCCTCGATCGCACCACGGTGGCCAAGTATCTGCGCGAGAATATGCTTTCGGGGTTCCAGATCGGCCGGGAATGGCTGGTGCCGGAGGAGGGGCTTCGGCTCTACGTGCGACGGCAAATGGAGCCCGTCACCCAGTGGGACGCTCCGGCACATCGAGGATTGATCGATCGGATGCGCGCCGATCTGCCGCTGCTAGGGAAACGGCGCCATCGCCCGGAATCCGCCGATCCGGGCCGCGGCGGGTTGGAGCGTTTCGACAAGTTCTCGACACGGGCGCGAAGTGTTCTCTCGCTGGCGCAAGAGGAGGCGCAGCGCTTCAACCACAACTATATCGGCACCGAGCATCTTCTCCTGGGCCTGGTGCGCGAGGGTGAGGGAATCGCGGCCAAGGTGCTCTCGAATCTGGGCGTTGAGCTGAACAGGGTCCGCAGCGCGGTGGAATTTATTATTGGGCGCGGCGATCGGCCCACGGTGGGCGAGATCGGCCTTACACCCAGGGCAAAGAA
>JANWHV010000105.1 GCA_025450255.1 Chloroflexota bacterium
CATTCAATCACGACTATAGCACACGCCCGATGCTCCCGGATAAGAGCATTGTTCCGCACCTGTGAAAATTCGCCGGGCGATGCACGAGTATCACAGATGGCGATGTGGGCTCGGAGGTACATGCTCTGGTGCCGGGAGGCACGGGCATAGCTCTCCCAGGCACCTACCGCTCCGTGGTACACTCCCGCCAGCATATCGACGCCCATAGCTGCCCGCCGTTGAAGGATGATGCCAATGCCGGATGCGTCCAGACGCGAGTTTGAGTACATCGTGATCGGGCTTGGCGGGCTGGGGAGCGGCGCTGCCTACTGGCTGTCGCGCCGGGCGGGCGGTGACGTATTGGGTATCGAGCAGTTCGAGCTGGGGCACGATAAAGGCGCGTCCGAGGATCATTCGCGTATTATCCGCCTCTCCTACCATACGCCCACCTACGTGGAGCTGGCGTACCACGCCTACGACGCCTGGGATACGCTAGCCGAGGATGCCGGCGAGCCGCTGGTGCTGGTTACGGGCGGGCTCGACCTGTTCCCGGCGAACGCCGCTATTTCGATTGCCGACTACTCTACCAGCATGGCCGCGCGCGACGTGCCGTTCGAGACGCTTGACGCCGTGGAAATCATGCACCGTTGGCCGCAGTTCCAGCTCGACGACCACGTCATTGGCTTGTACCAGGCGCGGAGCGGGCTGGCGATGGCCAAAAAGGGCAACGCCGCGCACCAGCGCGCCGCCCGCCGGTATGGCGCGACCCTGCTGGAGAACACGCCGGTCACGCGAATCAACCCCTTGCCGGATGGCGTGGAGGTGGTCACGGCCGATGCCGTCTATCGCTGCCGCCGCCTGGTGATCGCCGCCGATGCCTGGACCAATAAATTGCTGACGCCACTCGGCGTTACCCTACCGCTCACGCTGACGCAGGAGCAGGTCACCTACTACGCCTCGCCCCACCTGCCGGAGTTCCAACCTGACCGTTTCCCCATCTGGCTCTGGATGGACGAACCATGCTACTACGGCTTCCCGGTCTTCGGCGAGACGCGAGGCGTAAAGGTAGCGCAAGACGTGGGCGGCCGCGAGGTGACCCTGGAGACGCGCACCTTCGATGCGGATCCCGACACCGCGGCGCGCGTCGACGCCTTCACGCGCCAACACCTTCCACGCGCCCACGGCCCGGTGGTGTATCACAAGACCTGCGTCTACACCATGCCGCCCGACCGCGACTTCATCATCGATACGCTGCCCGAGCATCCCCAGATAGCGGTGGCGTTGGGCGCGGCTCATGCCTATAAGTTCGCGAGCATCATTGGGCGGATCCTCAGCGACCTGGCGATCGAGGGCAATACGGCGTTCCCGATCGAGCCGTTTACCATCGATCGACCCATTCTGACCATGGAGAATCCACCCAAGAACTTTATGAATTGACCGGATTCGTGTTAGATTCCTCAACACTCCCGCGCGGCAAGGACGAAAGGAGGCGCACCCGGCGCGCACCAGGCGTGATCCCTAATAGGTCTCGGCGACGACATTCGCACTAATTTCCAGCCCGATCATCGGCTATCGCTCGCGGCGCATTGCACGCTCCAGGTTCGCGCCCAGCAGGCGCGAGTATCGTGATTGGAGCCTGGCTCCAATCGTGACCGGCCGCCGCTTCCTTGCAGGCGCGGCACAACGTCATTCCGAAGGAGACAGCCATGGCCAGACCAAAGTCCGGTTCCACCAACAGCCTTGCCCGTGCCGGCAAGGTCGCTGCCCTCTTCCTATTGCTGTGTACGCTCGTCCTCAACGCCGGCGGCTCGGCGCGCGCGACCTCATCCTCCGCGCCGCGCCATGGCGGCATCATCATGATCAGCAACAGCACCACACTGACCACCATGGACCCCGCGTACACCTATGGAGCGCCCGACTGGCCGCAGACGCACGCCATCTTCAGCGCCCTGCTTGACTTCGACAACAACACCGGCATCGTGCCGAACGTCGCCGTCGCGCTGCCGGCCATCAGCACGGACGGTCTCACCTACACGTTCCATTTGCGCCATGGCGTCACCTTCAGTAACGGCGACCCAGTTACCGCCCAGGACTTCGTGTATTCCTGGGAGCGTGAGCTGGCGCCCAAGACGGCCTCGCCGCTTACCTATCTGTGGGTGAACCTGAAGGGCGCCGCCGAGTATGAGGGGGGAAAGACCAAGCATATCAGCGGTCTTGCCACGCCCGATCGATACACAATCAAGGTTTCCCTGGTGCAGAAGTATCCCGGTTTCCTATACGTGTTCGGTATCCCCTGCAGCATGGTCGTCGATCCCAAGGTGATCGAGCAGTTCCATGCCGAGAATAGTGACTTCAAGACGCACGCGGTCGGCAGCGGGCCGTTCATCCTGAAGGACTGGGTACAGGGCCAGAAGGTTGACTTCGTTCGCAACCCCACCTACTTTAAGTCCGGCCTCCCGTACGTCGACGGCGTACACATGGACCTGGGCGTGACCGGAGACGTAGGGCTGCTCAAGCTGGAAAAAGGCCAGGTCGACTTGTTGGACAACGTCATTCCGCCGGCCCAGTTCCCCACCGTGATCTCGGACCCCGTGCTGAAGAAACAGGTTGTCTCGCTGACCGACATTGGCGTGTACATGATCGCCATGAACGTCAAGGTCAAGCCCTTCACCGACATCCGCGTCCGCCAGGCCGTGGCCTATGCTCTGAGCAAGGTGCGCGCGGTGCGCTTCATGAATGGCCGCGCCGTTCCGGCCACGGGCGTTCTGCCGCCAGGATTACCCGGCATCGGCGCGAAGAACATCCCGGATCCGTTCCCCTATAACCCCAGCAAGGCCAAGCAACTGCTGGCGGCGGCCGGCTTCCCGAACGGCTTTACCACTACCATGGCGGTCCCTACCGGATCACCCAATGAGGCGCGCATGGCGGACGCGGCAATCTACGATCTTGGGCAGATCGGCATCAAGGTCAACATCAAGCCGGTCGTCACCGAAGGATCCGCCGTCGCCGCCATTCCGATGCAAGCCTATCACTGGCTGATGGACTACCCGGATCCGGCTGACTTCATCGACGGCTTCACCTCCTGCGCCTCGGCGGTCGTGGGCGGCTCGAATGTGGCGTTCTACTGTAACCCCGCCGTCGACACGCTGGCCAACGCCGCGCGCGGCATGCCCACGGGGCCGGCACGGGTGCAGGCGTACCTGCACATCGACCAACTGGTCGCCAACGACGCCATGTCCGTGCCGATGTTCTACGACATCTACTATTACATCCACTCGAAGCGCATCCAGAACTTCTCCGTGTCTCCGATGTGGGCGCCGTACTCGCTCGACCGCTACTGGCTCTCGAGCTAGCGTCGCGGTGAGCGTTTCCCCGCGTCAGCCGGCGGATCTGGCGGGGGCAGGGTCGGACGGCCCTGCCCCCGCCGCGCCGGGCCTGGAAAGCAGGCCCGCGTCGCCGTCCGACCTCGATCGCGGCCAGGAAACGACCGCCCTCAAGGAACGGCAGGGCTACTGGACACGCGTGCTCCACCGCTTCTTCCGTGACAAGGGGGCGGTGGTCGGCGCCGCGATCGTGCTGGCCCTGATTGTGCTGGCCGTTTTCGCGCAACGAATAGCGCCCTACGACCCTGGGTTTGAAGATCCAAACGGCCTTACCATGCTTGGCGCGCCCTTGCCGCCGTCGTCCGGCCATTGGCTGGGCACCGATGCCAATGGCCGAGACGCGTTGAGCCGGGTGATTTTCGGATCCCAGGTCTCGCTGGAAGTGGGATTGATCGGCAACGGCGTGGCGGCGCTGGTCGGACTGGTGCTGGGGTCGATGGCCGGTTACTTCCGCGGCTGGGTAGACACGGTAATCAGCCGGATTATCGGCATCTTTCTTGCCTTCCCGGTGTACTTGATGGCCCTGGCCCTGGTGGCGGTGCTTACGCCGAGCATAACCACGGTCATCGGCATCATCATTTTCGTCTACTGGACCTCGACCGCGCGCATTATCCGCGGCCAGGTATTCGCGCTGCGCGAACGGGACTTCGTGGAGGCGGCGCGCGCGGTCGGCCTGGGCGAGCTTGCCATCCTGTTCCGGCACATTTTCCCGCATCTGCTCTCCACGCTGGCGGTCTACACCTCGCTCGGCATCGCCACCACGGTGCTGTTCGAGGCGGGCTTGAGCTATCTCGGCGTCGGCGTTCCACACGGCACGCCAAGCTGGGGCGGCATGATCAGCGACAACCAGGATGCGCTCACCACGTCGCCATGGCTGGTGTTCGGACCGGGCGTGGCGATCATGCTCACGGTCATCGCGTTTAACTTGCTTGGCGATGGCCTTCGCGAGGCCCTCGACCCTTTCAAGGAGTGACGGGGTGCTGAGTTACCTGATCCGCCGCCTGTTCTGGATGATATTCGAGCTGTTCGGCATCTCGCTGATCACCTTCGCGCTCGCCTACATGGTGCCGGCCGATCCGGCACGGCTCTACGCCGGCCCGCACGCCACGCTCGACGCCATCCATAACATCCGTCACCAGTTGGGACTCGATCGGCCGCTGATCGTGCAATATCTCGACTACATATGGCGGCTGCTGCATCTCGACCTCGGCACCTCATACCAACTGCACGTGCCGGTTTTGCAGGCGATTCTCGATCGTCTTCCGGCTACCGCGCTGCTCGCGGCGGGCGGCGTCTTTGTCGAATTGCTGGTCGGCATCCCGATTGGCCTGCTGGCGGCGTCCCGGCCGCGCGGTATCGTCGATCGCGTGGGCAGCACCTTCACCCTGGCCGGGCTCGCCACGCCGCCCTTCGTGCTGAGTTACCTGCTGGTCTTTGTGGTGTGGTACAAGGCAGGCTGGTTCGTGAGCGGCGGCTACGGCGACGCCGGCTTTACCGACCACCTCTATCACCTGATCCTGCCGGCCCTGGCGCTCGGGCTCGGCGGCTCGGCCTTCTACGCACGGCTGTTGCGTACTACCATGCTGGATGTGCTGCGCTCCGACTACATCCGCGTGGCGCGGGCCAAGGGGGTAAAAGGCTGGAAGGTGATATTACGCCACGCCTTCCCCAATTGCACCAACGCGCTCGTCACCCAACTGGGGCTGGATATCGGCTTCTTTCTCTCCGGCGTGCTGCTGATCGAGGTGCCGTTTAGCTGGCCCGGTATTGGGCAGCAGGCCTGGCAAGCGATCACCAACCTCGACGTGCCGCTGATCGTGGTCACGGTATTGTTCGGCGCCGTCGCCATCCTGGGCGCCAACATCGTGGTCGACATCGTCTACGCGTTCATCGATCCGCGCGTGCGGTATGAGTAGGTGAGTGTGCGGCCCTTTCGACACGGCAAACGAAAGAATGAGACAAGAGCGATGAGCCCACCGAGTCGCCTCCTCAACGCCAGAATCCGGATGAATCTCCCAGTGCGCGCGTTGTCGAGCGCGTCTACGCCGATTTTGCCGAGGCGACACGTTCAGATGTGATCGACGCGCTACAGACATATGGCGAAGAATCGTATCAGCGAGAACGCCAACGCGTGCAAATCGCTATCCTTGATCTGGCCAAGGGCGATCTGCTGTTGTTTCGCCACTATCTCGCGGTTGCAATGATCGACTATCGCGATGTGCTGTACTGGGCGTACTACTATCCGAAGGACGAGCCTTCACCCCTACAAAACGAATCAGAGCAAAGATTGCTGCCGCCATGACGAGGCAGTAGGCTGTGCCAGGTGGTATGGCGAACACCTGTAGGCAGATCTAGTATGCCGAAAGTACGTGATATAATCGGGGAGATAGAGGCTGATGGATGGGTCTTCATCAGGCAGGTTGGAAGCCATCGTCAATACAAGCATGCAACGAAGCGAGGCACGGTAACGATCAACGGCAAACCGGGTGACCAGCTAAGCCAGGCCCGCTACTATGACATACTCAGGCAAGCCGGGCTGCGAGGGACAAGATAGTGCGGGATCGACATGCTGAACTGGTACTCCAGTGCATAGAGGGTTACGTCCTTGGTTATCGCGTCCTCTATGAGCAGTTGTCGGCTAATTGGTCTGGCTATTCGCCAGACGTTCCGACAATACTCATAACGGGCGAGACGCGCGAGGATGTTGAACAGCTAATGGCCGAAGCCATTCCGTTGCACCTCGCCGTGCTGCGCGAAGACCGGGCGGAACGACCATGGCTCTACCGGATTGAAGACCTTTCGCCAGAGCTACGCGCGGTCTTTGCGCGGATAGATGCCACCGCATAGCGGTTCCACCTGTGACATGTAGACCATGCCGGCCGCCAGAAAGCGGGAGAAGAAGGCTGAGAGGGCTGTATCATGTGATTTTGGCATCACGACCCAACAGCTTGTGAGCGGAAAGGCCAGGCAGATGCGTGAGTCAAACGTGGCCGACAAAGACAAGGCAGGATCGCATGCCACGGGCCCAACCCTCGCCATCACGGCCGTTCCTGATTCGCCCGCCCTCGCGCCGGGCCAGGTCGCCGCCAAGCCGCCGCGACCGTATGAGCGCTACCGTGTAAGCGTCCAGGAGTACGTGACATTCCACCAGCAAGGGTTCTTGATCGTGCGCGGCCTGGTCCCGCCCGAGGATGTCGCCGAACTGGTGGCGCATACCGAGGACGTGATGCACGGCCGGCTCCAGGTGCCCGGCCTGGAGCCTCCGCCGCCCGGGGCAACCCCGGCCGAGCTCGAGCGGCGCTACCTGCGTATCCACATGCTGCACCGCGTGCTGGAGATCCACGAACGGTTTCTCTTGCACCCACGCGTTCTGGACGTGCTTGAGGCGTTGATTGGGCCGGACGTGATGGCAATGCAGAGCATGTTGTTCCTCAAGTTTCCGGGCGGCGAGGGCCAGGGATTCCACCAGGATGCCTACTATATCCCCACCGTGCCCGATACGCTCTGCGGCGCCTGGCTCGCGGTCGATCGCGCCGACGAGGAGAACGGTTGCATGTGGTTCACGCCCGGTACGCAGCACGAGCCGGTGTATCCAACGGCGGGGCGAGAGCGGCAGAATCACGGCGACGCCCTCGGCGATCTCACGGTGGTGGAGAACGTCAGCGATACGGATGAGACGGTAAATACCCTCGCTTGCGTCGCGGCGAAGTATCCTGGTCAGGAGGTAGCCGCGATCGTGGACCCCGGTGACGTGGCCTTCTTCGGCGGGCACGTACTGCATCGCTCGCATCGGAACCGCTCGGCCACGCGCTTCCGCCGCAGCTTTGTTGGCCACTACGCCAATGCGCGGAGCTACACGCTCTGGGGCCACGGTGACGCCGACGGCACGCCGGCGAACCACAAGCAGATCCTGGCCCGTGGGAACACCCACCTGCCCTACGGCCAGCCGCGCTTCGGCACGGCCTGCGCGGCTAACACGCCCGCCCTGCGCGGCCCGGAGATCTCGGGCGGCACGGCGATGATGGCAGCGATGCCCGATGGCGGCATGATGTCGACCGTGCCCATGGATATGACGCGGAACGATCCGGATCAGCACGATCGCTGACCGGCGTCAGCCGGCAATCGCGCATCCCTACCCTGGTGCGGGCCTACGCATTACCCACATACCCTCATCGTCAGCATCGTGTTCAACACGGAGATCGCGGAGAGCATGGAGGGACGCCAGGCCCGCCGCGCGCCCTCGTACTTTGGTGTGGACCGCAGTCCACGCCCCAACATACCAGGAGCCGGTTTCCGTCAAACGATGCCCTATGATGCAGCACTGG
>JANWHV010000106.1 GCA_025450255.1 Chloroflexota bacterium
CCAAAGAGCAGGATGCGTTATTATGGCCTTGGACTGCTGATCAATGCCCTTGAGCGTGACAGCACGCGGAAGGCCGTTATCGCCGGCTTGAAGTTGGCGCAACGGCGCGCCTGACCTCACCCGCGCCGGAGGCACCCGATCTGGGCGCGCGTGTTGCGGTGTTGTCTCGTCCCGATTCGATGATTGTGCGCGTCTGACGGCTGGGCTATAATTCAGCGGTGCGAATTCAAGAGGCGCTGCCAAGCCGGAACCGGGAACGTGTTTCCCCTGCGTTCATAGTTGGCCCTAGTATCACGCTCAGACACGTTTCCCTCGGCTTCAGCCACGATGAGATCGCGCGCCAATATCGCTGGGGGCAGGATGAGGAGCTCCAATATTGGAGCGGTAGCGTGCCCACCGCGCCTTCACTGGTACAGTTCGAAGCGGACGTCGTTACCTGGGCCAGGCAGCGTGACACACGGCGAGATCGCTATGCAATTATCGACCCGGATGGCGGCTTCCTCGGCATGGTCAGCTACTACAACGTGAACTTTGAGCATCGAAACGCCGAGCTTGGAATTTACATCGGCGATCGGGACTATTGGAGCCGCGGTATCGGCACCGAAGCGATCTTGACCTTGCTATCGCACGTATTCCGGCACACCAATTTGAGTACGGTGTATCTGACCACCTATGCTTCCAACGCGCGCGCTCAGGCGTGCTACAGAAAGTGTGGATTCGAAGTGACCGGTACCCTGCGCAAGTTCAGCAACCGCATCGGTTACTACGTGGACGTGCGTATGGACATTTCGCGCGAGATTTTTTTTCGCCGTTATGGCGATCGGCCACTCACGGTCTATCCGCGCTGAAGCGGCAAAGCCGCGGCCTCATCTATACTTACAGTGATCCCCGCTCGTGCTTGTGCTTAGATTCAAGCGGTCGCATGACACCATCCGCCCGCGATTAGGAGGTCACCGTGCCTGACGCAACGACCAGTGGCATGATTCAGATCGCGGGACTCGGCGTCACTTCCGACCCCGTGCCCCTGGTCCAGGTCGCGATCCACCTGCATCCTGACGACGACGTCGCAATTGCTACCGCGGAACTCCCGCCAAGAATGGTTATTTCGGGCCCTTGGGGAGTCGTCCGCGTGGGCAGACTGATCCACACCGGGCACAAGGTCGCCTTGCGCGCGGTGCCTTCGGGAAGTCCCGTTCACCGGTACGGACAGATTATTGGTTTCGCGACGGAGGACATTGCTCCCGGCGCGCATGTGCATTCGCACAACCTTGGCGTACGCAAGCTCGAGCACGCCTACGATTTCGGCGTTGATGCAAGACCCGTGGATTATGTGTCCGCCGAACAACGCCGTACGTTCCAGGGCTTCCTTCGCCATGATGGCCGCGTGGGTACCAGAAACTATGTCGTGGTGATCTCCACGGTAAATTGCAGCGCTACCGTCACCCGGCGCGTGGCGGAATACTTTCGCGGCCGCGTCAAACAGGACTATCCGAACGTCGACGGCGTTATCCCGCTCGTGCATAAGGGCGGCTGCGGCACACGCTACGGCGGCGCCGAAGTCGATCAACTGCAACGCACGCTGGCCGGATTCGCGCACCACCCCAACGTTGGCGGCTATCTGATCATCGGCCTTGGGTGCGAGATAAACCAGATCCAGGATCTTGTATCGCACCAGGGCCTGGCGGGCGATAGTCCAGCCCTATTCGTCATTCAGGATGAGGGCGGCCTTAGCGAAACGGTAGAGGCCGGTATCCGCGCCGTGGAGGCGCTGCTGCCACAAGCAAATGCATTTCGGCGCAGCCCACAGTCGGCGGAACATCTGACCGTTGCCCTGCAGTGCGGCGGTAGCGATGGCTGGTCCGGCGTAACCGCGAACCCGGCGCTTGGGCTCGCGGCCGACGCCATCGTCCGTCAGGGCGGCACCGTCGTGCTCGGCGAGACGACGGAGGTCTACGGCGGTGAGCATCTTCTTACCCGCCGCGCGTCGTCACGGGCCACCGGCGAGGCGCTGCTCGAGCGCATTCGTTGGTGGGAAGACCATACGGCCGCCGTTGGCTTCGAGATTGATAACAATCCGAGCCCCGGTAATAAAGCCGGCGGCCTCACTACCATCTACGAAAAATCACTGGGCGCGATTGCCAAGAGCGGCAGTACGCCGATGAACGCCGTCTATAAGTACGCCGAACGCATTACCGCCAGGGGTTTCGTGCACATGGATACACCTGGCTACGATCCGGTATCCGTAACCGGCCAGGTTGCCGGAGGATGCAACATCGTGGTCTTCACCACCGGCCGCGGCTCAGTATTCGGCTTCAAGCCGGCGCCCTCAATCAAGCTGGCAACCAATCCCACGCTCTACAAAAAAATGGAGCACGATATGGATGTGAACGCCGGGCGTGTCCTGGAAGGCGCCACTCTGGAGGAAGTTGGATACGAGATATTTGAACGTATCCTGGCGGTTGCCTCCGGAGAGCCGTCCAAGAGCGAAGCCCAGGATGCTGGTGAAGAAGAATTCAACCCCTGGATTATAGGCGTCACGCTGTAGCCTGATAGGGCCAGGGGTGACCACTGCTTTGTGGTAACCGGCCAGTGTTTAAGCCGGCGCCGGGCCTTTGCGCCGGCTGCCGGCAGCGTTATGGAGTGCCCTACCGCGTTAGGAGTTCACGGTATGCGAGCGGCGCGGCTTGAGGCGATTAGCAGGCTTGCGGTCAGTGAATTGGCCGAACCGCTTGAGAAGCCCGGCCATGTGATTATGCGGGTCGGCGCCTGCGGGGTGTGCGGCACCGATCGGCATATCCTGCACGGCGACTACGCGTCCGCCCTCCCTGTCACCCTCGGTCATGAGTTCGCGGGCGCGATCGCCTCGGCGCCGGCCAACTCGAAGCTGACGGCCGGTACCGTGGCGGCGGTCGATCCGAACATCTGTTGCGGGGCCTGTCCTTCGTGCCGTCGAGGCGACCCATGCCTTTGCCCCCATCGAATCGCGCTGGGTGTCGATATCGACGGCGGTCTCGCGGAGCTTGTGTCAGTGCCGGAGACGCAGGTTTATCCGTTGCCGATTGGCATGCCGGTGGAATATGGCGCACTCTGCGAACCGCTGGCCTGCTGTCTCCGCGCCCTCGACCTTGCCGGAATCGAACCGGGTATGTCCGTGGTGGTAGTCGGTGGGGGAGTGATCGGCCTGCTTATGGTGCAGTTGGCGCGCCTGGCCGGCGCCACGCGTATTATCCTGGTCACCCGCCAGGCGAGCCGTCGCGCGCTCGCGCGGCGCTTCGGCGCGGACACGACCCTGGACCCAAACGCGGACGACGTCGTTTCAGGCGTTGCCGGTCCGGCGGGTATTGTCCCTGGCGGCGTGGACCTGGCTATCGAGTGCGTCGGCTCAGCCGCGACCTTTGAGCAATGCATCGCCCTCGCCGCACGCGGAGGGACGGTGCTTGTATTTGGCGTGGCGTCTCCGGCGGCGGAGGCGGCCGTTCGCCCGTTCGAGATTTTCGCGCGCGAGCTGCGCATTATCGGATCGTATCTGAATCCGTTCACCCATGGACGGGCAGTGGCGCTTGCCGCGTCGGGCCGCCTGGATCTCGAATCACTGATCACGCGCCGTACCGGGCTTGACGATGTACCGGCGATCCTGAACCGCACCCCGGAGCCCGGCGAGGTCAAGGTGATGGTGCTGCCCTGACTGGCGGTGCCTGGGCCTCAGTCCTCGGCGGATCGCCAGGCAGCGCCGACCGGATACTCAAACTCGGCGAGCGATTCGGGTTTCATGGTGATGCTATAGCCCGGCGCCGCCGGCGGCATATACCTGCCATTGCGGAGGATGACCGGATCGACGAAGTGTTCATGCAGATGGTCGACGTATTCGATGATCCGGTTTTCGAGTGACCCGCTTACGGCGATGTAGTCAAAGATTGAGAGGTGTTGCACGTATTCGCACAGTCCGACGCCTCCAGCGTGCGGGCAAACCGGCACGCCGAATTTCGCCGCCATCAGCAGAACCGCCAATACTTCGTTCACGCCACCCAGCCGGCAACTGTCAATCTGACAGTACGAGATCGCGTTCGCCTGCAAAAGCTGCTTGAATACCACGCGGTTCTGGGCGTGCTCGCCGGTCGCCACCCCAATTGGGTCGACGGCGCGCGCGATGCGCGCGTGGCCCAACACGTCATCCGGACTCGTGGGCTCTTCAATCCACAGTGGATCGACTTCGGCCAGGCGCCTCATGTTTTCGATCGCTTCGTCGACGTCCCAAACCTGATTGGCATCGACCATCAGGCGTCGTTCGCCGCCGATTTCGGCGCGCATGAGCCTGGCGCGCCGAAGATCGTCCTCGATGTCCAGTCCGACCTTGAGCTTGAAATGCGTCCACCCGTTCGCCACTGCTCCGCGGCAGAGCGCGCGCAGCTTTTCATCTGAGTAGCCCAGCCACCCGGCCGACGTGGTATAGGCTGGATACCCTAGCCGTAGCATCTCGGCCTCGCGTGTCGCGCGCGTTGGCGCGAGATCCCTGAGGATCTTGAGGGCTTCGTCGCGAGACAAGGCATCCGTGATGTAGTGAAACGGTACGCAGGCGACGAGCTGCTCCGGCGACATGCCGGAGAGCAGTTTCCAGAGCGGCTTTCGTTCCGACTTTGCGTATAGATCCCAGACCGCGTTGACTACGGCCGCCGTCGCCAGGTGAATGGCGCCTTTCTCCGGCCCAATCCAGCGAAGCTGGCTGTCGCCGGTGACGTGCCGCCACATGGCGCCCATATCGGCCGCGAATTCCTCGACGGTATGCCCCACCACGCGCGGCGCCAGTGCCCTGATCGCGGCGACGCAAATCTCGGTGCCGCGCCCGATCGTAAAGGTAAGACCGTGTCCCGTCAGGTCGTTCGCGCCGTCCGTACGCAAGATCACATACGCGGCGGAATAATCCGGGTCCTGGTTGACGGCGTCTGAGCCGTCCAGCGATCGAGAGGTTGGGAAACGGACGTCGATAGCTTTAAATCCCGTGATTGTTATCGACACTTCCACGCTCCATCACTCGGCGGCACGTGCTGCCCGCGAACTCTGCTCATGTCGCCCGGCGAAGGAGGGCACGGCTCGAATCGAAGGCGGCCCGCCGGCGTCTGGATCCTCGCCTGGAAAAAGATCGGCAAGCACGGCTTCTCCCGATCGCTCGATATGCTCGGCCATCAGCGTTGCCGCCAGATTGACGTCGCCGTTTATCAGAGCTGACAATACAAGCTCGTGGTCGCGCGCCGCCAATTCCACGCGTAATGGGTATGACGAGTCTTGCACCTGGAACATGCTGTGCTGGCTGCGCAATGTCGCCAGGGCGCGAATCAGCCTGGAATTATGGGAATTGAGGATCAGCAAATTGTGCAAATGGAGATCGCCGCGCAGGTGATGGGCCACCGGATAGGCGTGGCGATTGGCCCTTAGATCGGAAACCTCCAGCAAATGGCGCTTGAGATCGGATGGGTCGAGCCTCGGCGCGGCGAGTCGGAGGGCCAGGACCTCCAGCGCGCCGCGCAGAACGTATATCTCCCGCACGTCATGCGCGGTGAAAGTACGTACCCAAAAGCCGCGGCGCGGGTCGCTGACAACGAGGCCATCCTCAGTCAGCCGGTGGAGCGCCTGGCGGACGGGGGTGCGGCTAACGCCAAGTTGCGCGGCGAGCGTCACATCGGATAGTCGCTCGCCGCCGCGGCCGCCGCTGAACATGAGCTGCTTCCAGATCATTTCGTAGGCATGGTCCACGGTAGTCGGAAGCACGCTCCGCTCGTGACCGCGGAGCAGGTCGAATATTTCGTCGAACAATTCAGGCGTGAATGTGTCGGCCCTTGGAGCGGATGTCGTGCTATTCAACCGTCCCTGGCTCCGTCTCGCTTATCGATGCATTCCCGCGGTTGCCTGACCCGATAGTGCTCGCGGCGGCTGGGCTCACGAACCTTGCGAATTCTACTTGCGATCCTCATGCATGGTGTGGTAGTTTGTATTTTGTATTCAGTATGCGCGAACATCGGCGCTGCGTCAATACGCATCGACACGGCATGGGGGAGGTGGTAGACTGAGCACTCGGGGTCACGTGGTCCATACCAGGTGTATCACGGCGTCTCATTTCCCGGTTGTTTCTCCGGCATTTTAGGAAGGACATACGCATCGTGAAACGAAGCAGTTTCCTCAAGAACGCGGGACTGGCCGGCGCGGGCGCCGCGGTTACTGGCTCAGGCCTGAGCGGTTTCAAACCGGTTGCCGAGGCGCTGGCCGCGTCAGAGCGTAAAAGTCTTAGCGGTCTCAGAATGATCACCATCGTTAAGACCGTTAACTCAGACTATTGGGCAATCGTGCTTGCCGCCGCGAAAAAGGCGGCCAAAGACCTCGGCGTTCAGGGTCTGAAGTACACGGGCGCCGACGCCGAGTCGAATATCGCCGGTCAGGTCGCGTTGCTTGAAAACGCGATTGCACAGAAGCCCGACTTTATTGTATTCGCCCCAACCGACAAGACCGCCCTGGTCGCGACGATCGGTAAGGCGTATGATGCCGGGATCAAGGTTATCCTGATCGACTCGGCCGCCAATACCACCAAGTATCAGTCTTTCCTTTCCACGGATAACCACGCTGGCGGCATCGCCTGCGCCGACGCGCTCGCGGCTTCCATCAAAGCCAAAACCGGTTCCATCTCCGGCCAGGTTGCCTATGCCACATTCCAATCCAACGTCGGTTCGCTTGGTCTCCGCGACCAGGGTTTCCTCGATGGCCTTAAGAAATACCCGGGCCTGAAGCTTGTAGCGCACAAGGATGCCGGCGGCGACCAGACCGTCAAATCCGTGAGCATCGCCGCCGACACGATCACCGCGAATCCGAATCTGGTCGGCTACTTCGCCGACAACCTCTATACGCTGGTTGGAGCGGTGACTGCCTTTAAGGAGAAGAACGTCAGCACGAAGAAGGTATCGTTGGTCGGTTTCGACAGCAACGATGCGCTAGTGGCGGATCTGAAAGCCGGCACGGTCGACGGGTTGCTACTTCAGGATCCATACATGATGGGTTACGGCGGCGTCGGCTATGGCATCTTGTCGACCCTTGGCGTAAAAACTCCGGTGTTCCTGGACACTGGCGCAACCGTTGCCACCAAGGCCAACATGACCTCTCCGCTCATTCAGGGATTGCTGTTGCCGCTTGGCAAGCCTGGCCGCGGACTCGGGCTCTGATCGTCCTCGTCTAAGTACCGTTCGGCGCGGCCGGCGTTCGTCATCCAGACCAAAATCATGCTGGATGGCGCACGCCGGCCCACATCCGTTGAGAGGATATCCGCGTGGAGGAACCATCGCTCTCGGCTGTACAGGAAATCGAACCCAGCGTCGTGCCGAGACAGGTTCGCGCGGGCTTCGCCAGCGCTGTGGTTGCGCGCGCTGACCTGCTGCTGCGTCTAGGCTTGCTAGGCAGTATCCTGGTGGTTGGTATCTTTTTCACCATTCGCACCATTCCCAGCGGCAACATACGCGACTTCGGGCAATCCATTTTCATAAGCTCGGGCAATCTACAAGACATTGCGCGACAGATGGCCGTGGTCGGCGTGCTCGCGCTTGGCGAGACGTTTGTGATCATTACCGCTGGTATCGACCTATCGGTGGGCTCAATCCTCGGGCTTAGCGGGATTGTTGTCGCGCAGCGATTTATCGCCGGTTGGCCGACTCCCGCCGTGATTCTGTCTGTCATGTTACTCGGCATTGGATTGGGTCTGATCAGTGGCGGCCTCGTGGGCGGCGCCAAAGTGCCGGCTTTCATTGTCACCCTTGGCATGCTCGGGATCGCGCGAGGCGCTGCTTACCTCATAGGGAACGGGCAAAATCCAGCATTGCCTGGAGATGGTCCGGCGCTTGACTTCTCCAACTGGGCGTCGAGCAGTTTTCAGGGTGTGCCGAATATCTTCCTGGTGCTGGTGGGTATCGGCATCGTCGCAGAGCTGTTCCTCAGATACACGCGCCGCGGGCGCTACATTTACGCCCAAGGCAGCAACCCCGAGGCTGCCCGCCTTTCGGGCGTGAATGTTCTTGCCACAATTCTCACCGTCTATGCCATTAGCGGCTGCCTTGCCAGTATTGCTGGTCTCTTGCAAACGGCACGTCTCAACGGCGCGAACCCGAACAACGGACTGGGCAACGAATTGGATGCAATTGCGGCCGTCGTGCTCGGCGGCGCGAGCTTGTTTGGCGCGCGCGGGACAATAATCGGCACGTTCCTTGGCCTTGTGCTGATCAACGAGCTGTACACCGGTATTGACCTGATCGGCGCCGATCCACATTTGCAGCAAGCAGTCGAAGGCTTCCTGTTAATCATCATTGTCTGGGTCGATCAGTGGCGAAAGCGTCGCATAGCGTCGGCATAGGAGGGGCAGGACCATGTCCGTGGTGACGGAAGAAACGCGCACGCCTGCTCTAGAGGCTCGAAGTGTCGCCAAACGCTATGGCAACGTTACCGCCCTCGAGAATGCGGACTTTGAGGTTTATGCCGGTGAGATCGCGGCGCTGATTGGAGACAATGGCGCCGGAAAATCGACACTGGTCAAGATAATCTCCGGCGCGATTCGGCCAGATTCAGGCACCATCTCGGTACGCGGCAGGGTCGTCAACTTTCATAGCCCGCGAGATGCACGGGCCAGCGGCATTGAAACTGTCTATCAAGATCTCGCGCTTGCGCCCGATCTCGACGTGGCGTCGAACCTCTTTCTCGGTCGTGAAATCAAATACGGCGGCATACTTGGCCTGCTAGATGTCTACAACCAACGCGCGATGCGTGAGCAGGCGGCAAAACACCTCAAGGACCTTCGCGTTAACCTGCGGTCGATCCGTCAGACTGTGGATACGCTCTCAGGTGGACAACGTCAGTCCGTGGCCGTCGCTCGGGCGGTGTTGTGGGGCAAGGATGTCGTGATCATGGATGAGCCGACGGCCGCGCTGGGCGTTGCACAGTCAGGCATGGTGCTCGACCTCATGAAGCGCGTTCGCGATCAAGGAACGGCGGTTGTCTTTATCAGCCACAACATGCCGCACGTATGGGAAGTCGCCGACCGCATAGTCGTGCTGCGTCGAGGACTCCGGGTCGGTACCTTGCTGCCACAGGACAACATGGACCAAGCGGTGAGCTTGATGACGGGCGTGGCAACACACACCGGGTACACCTCGACCGTAAGGAGCGCGGCACACACCAGCGACTGACGGTGGCGCTCGTCAGCGACTGCCTACAGTGCCGTCAGCACTTCCGGCCCATTATCTGAAATGGCGACGGTGTGCTCGAACTGCGCCGAACGGCGCCCATCCTTTGTGCAGACCGTCCAGCCGTCGGCGAGGGTGATCGTATCGGCGACGCCTACATTGAGCATCGGCTCGATCGTGAACACCATGCCCGGCTTGACCTCCAGACCCGTGCCCGGCGTTCCCCGATGCAGTACGTTCGGCTCTTCGTGCAGCATCCTGCCGACGCCGTGGCCGACATACTCGTGCACCACTGAAAAACCCTGCCTTTCGGCGTGGTGCTGGATCGCCGCGCCTATATCGCCCAGCCTGTTCCCGGCTAGCGCCTGGTCGATGCCGCGTTGAAGGCACTCCTGGGTTGTACTGAGCAAGCGCGCCGATTGTTGGTCGATA
>JANWHV010000107.1 GCA_025450255.1 Chloroflexota bacterium
CACGCCATGATGCAGATGCTCGCCGCGCACGACCCCGCCACGGCTCGACACTCGTATGTGGTGCGGAAACTCGCCATGCTGCTTGGGCAAGCCCTCGAATTGCCCGTGCATGAGTTGCACGATCTCGAGCTTGCCGCTCTCTTGCATGACGTCGGAAAGGTCGGCGTTCCCGTCCAGCTGCTGCAGAAAAGCGGGCCACTCTCCGTGCAGGATTGGACCCTTATCCGCGATCACCCGGCCTCTGGCGACCGCATGGTGCGCTCGATTGAGATACTGACGCCGGCCGCGCCCGCGATCCGCCATCATCATGAGCGCTGGGATGGAAACGGTTATCCAGATCGCCTATCCGGCGCCGCCATTCCATTGCATGCTCGGATTATCGGCCTTGCCGACGCCTATGAAGCGATGCGGACCGGTCGCCCATATCAGGCGCCGCGCACGCCCGACGATGTGCTGGACGAACTACGCCGCAGCGCGGGTACGCAATTCGATCCGGCGCTCGTGGCATTGCTGCCGGCGTTGAGCCGCCACGAACTGGGCAAGTAGCGCGGAGACGCGTGCGCCCCTTTGCCGCGTTTTCGCATACGTTCACCTGGCCGCGAGGGTCTTAACCTTTCGCCGTGGGTGCACCGGCCGGCCGAAGTCGACCGCATGCCGTACAATGACGTTGGCGCCCCGACGGGTTTCCGCTTCGATGAGCGATGTACCTATGGGGCTGCGCCCTAACCTTCGGACCAGGCGAGCTTACCGGCGGTGATGTCTAGCACGTGCGTCATGACATGAGTCCCCGCGCCCGCTCGAGTTCCACCGTTGCGTTGCATCACGTAGCCCTTCGTGTCCCGGATTTTGACGCAAGTTTGCGCTTCTACACGGCCGGGCTTGGCTTTGCCGTTTTGGCGCGGTGGTTGGAGGACGGGTTCCCCGCCGCGATGATCGCGATCGGCGGCGGCACCTACATCGAGGTCTTCGGCGGTGCTGCTCAGGTCTCGCGCCCTCCGGCCCCACTCGTGCACTTCGCCATACGGGTTCCCAATTGCGCAACGGCCCTGGCGCGGGCAATCGACGCCGGCGCCGCGATGGCTAGCGCGCCCGCGCCGGCCGTCCTGCGGGGCGACACCATTCCATATACGGCGCGGATCGCCATTTGTGTGGGCCCAGGCGGCGAGGAAATCGAATTTCTGGAGAGCGCGGACTTCTAGGTCCGTGGCCTGGTGTCTCGAAATGGACGGTTATACTTAAGGCAGGAAGCGACGCGACAGGGCGTGTCACGCGCGCTGCAACCGTACCTATCGTGGACTTGTCCATGCGAAGCGTGGCACGTCGACCCCTCACCTCTCTATGCACCCGGAGGACAGCGTGAACATTACGGCGCCGGAACAGGCAGGCTCATCGAGAACCGAAAGCGACAGCATGGGGGAAATCCAGGTTCCCGCGGATCGCTACTGGGGAGCGCAGACGCAGCGGTCGTTGCACTACTTTGATATTGGCGACGACCGCTTTTCGCGCCCCGTGATCCGCGCGCTCGGCGTGTTGAAGAAGGCGGCTGCTCTTACCAACGCGGATCTCGGCCTTATGCCGCAAGAGAAGCTGGATTTGATCGCGCGCGCGGCGGACGAGGTCATTTCGGGTAAGCTCGACGATCATTTCCCGCTTCACGTCTGGCAGACCGGCAGCGGCACCCAGACGAATATGAATGCCAATGAGGTGATCTCCAACCGGGCCATCGAGTTGGCCGGCGGCGTGCTGGGCTCAAAAAAGCCCATACATCCAAACGATGACGTGAATAAGAGCCAATCGTCCAACGACACCTTCCCGACCGCCATGCACATCGCCGCCGTCGAGCAAGTCGAGCACCTCCTGAAGCCCCAGGTGCGCGCCCTGCGCGACGCGCTCGCCGCGAAAGCCGCGGCGTTCAAGGACATCGTCAAAATTGGCCGCACGCATCTGCAAGACGCGACGCCGTTGACCCTTGGCCAGGAGTTCTCGGGCTATGTCTCGCAGCTCGATCATGCTCTGCGCGCCATCGACCATACCCTGCCGCACCTGTATGAGCTTGCGCTTGGCGGCACGGCGGTAGGCACCGGCCTCAACGCGCACAAGGAGTATGCCGTCCGCGCCGCCGCGAAAATCGCGGATCTGACCGGTTTGCCGTTTGTGACCGCCGAGAATAAGTTCGAAGCGCTCGCCAGCCATGACGCGGTGGTCGAGGCGCACGGCGCCATCAAGACGCTGGCCTGCGCCATGAACAAAATCGCCAACGACGTTCGCTGGTTGGCGTCAGGCCCACGTTGCGGCATCGGCGAAATCAGCATTCCCGAGAACGAGCCGGGTAGCTCGATCATGCCCGGCAAGGTCAATCCCACCCAGAGTGAAGCCGTGACCATGGTCTGCGCGCAGGTGCTCGGCAACGATGTCGCGATCAATATCGGCGGCGCAAGCGGCAATTTTGAGCTGAACGTGTTCAAGACCGTGATCATCCACAATTTCCTGCACTCGGTTCGCCTGCTTGCCGACGCCGCCCGTAGCTTCCGCGAGCATTGCGTCGTGGGGATCCAGCCCGAGCGGAAGCGGATCGCCTCATATGTCTCGGATAGCCTGATGCTGGTGACGGCGCTGAATCCTCACATCGGGTATGACAACGCGGCCAAGGTGGCGAAGAAGGCGCATGTGGACGGCAGCACGCTGAAGGAAGCGGCTATTTCACTCGGCCTCGTCAATGCCGACGACTTCGATACGTGGGTGCGGCCCGAGGATATGGTCGGCCCCAAGGCATGACCGCCCGCTCCGTCTGAACCCTGGCCGGAGCGTCCATCTCACATATCCGTATACCGGCGCAATTCGGTAGTGTACAATGCCAATCGGAACGGCTATTCCAATGGGCATTGTGTTTGCGCGCGCCATGCCACGCGGTCCCCCGACGCCTTCTCTGATGTGTATAGCCACTGGAGCCCGTTTTTTGGCTAATAGCGTCAAGCAGCATGCTGCTTTGCTCGCTGACATACTCGTGGCGCACACAGACTCCAGTACCCGGCTGCACATCGCCCGCGCCTTGCGGGACGAGGGGTACGCGGTGCGGGAAGCTCTCGGCGCGTCCGCCGCGCTTGCCGCCATGGAGTCCACCCTGCCCGATCTGCTCGTCGTCGATTTCTCGGGCGGCGATGGCGCATCGTTCATCCGCTCGCTTGAGCATCATCCGGTGCGTGCCACCGTTGCGCTCCTTGCCGTGGATACCGCCGGCGAGCCGTCGGCATTGCTTGACGCCGGCGCGGACGACGTGCTTGGCGCGCCCCATAGTCCTCAGGCACTCCGCTTAAAGGTACGATCTCTGTTGCGCCTGAAGCTTGCCGAGCGAACCGCGCGCGAGCTGCTCAATCGGCGCTCCCGCGATCAGCAGATCCTGCAACGCGCCAGCCAACGCCTGGCGTCCTGTACGGCGCTTCCAGAAGTATTGACGGTTACCGCGGAGGTGATTCGCGCCAATCTCGGCTTCGATCGCGTCAGTATCGCCTTATTTGATGCCGATAAGGAAGATCTCCATTACGCCGTCAGCACCGATAGCCTGGGACGCGTGTACAGCGCGCCCGACAATCCGATCTCGGTCAGTCTGGCCCCCGGCAGCCCCATGCTGGATTTACCCGCGTATCAGGCGGTATTCGTCGATCGGCACGACACCTACTATATTCCAGATACAGGAGGACGAGCCCCGTCGTACTTCAGGCCGTTTCTCGATGGTCCGGTTGGCGAAACGCTTCTGGTGGCGCTACGGGCCGGCGATCGTGATATCGGCCTCGTTACGGTCGATAATATGCTGTCGGGCCGCTCGTTCGGTCCCGAGGACGCCAGCATGTTGCTCGTGTTTGGGCGTCAGGTCGCGCTCGCGGTCGAACGGGCGCGTCTGGCCGACGAGCTTCATGCGCGGACCCGTGAAGCTGAGACGCTGGCGCGGGTCGGCGTAGCGCTTTCGAGCGTCCTCGAACCTTCACGCCTGTACGAAACGATTCTGGAGCAGGCGGCGAAAACCCTGAGCTTCGATCGCGCCGCGGTGCTCATCTATAGGGATGGCTGGGCATTCGCGGCCGCGAGTTGGGGCGATCCGCGCGTGCCGGTGGATAGCAGGTTGTGGGCGCTTGACGAACCGGCGAATGGTTGGCTGCCCCTGCATGACAGCGGCCCCGTGCTTATCCGCGACACCGATCGCGACCCAACCTGGCAGGACCAGGAACCCTGGGTTGGTGGCCACCGCCCGCGGAGCCTGATTGCCGTACCGCTCTCTATCGACGGCGTCGTTCTGGGCTCCTTCGTGGTCGCGGCAACACGGCCCGACGCGTACGGAAAAGACCACATGCGTCTCGCGGCGGGGTTTGGCGAGCGCACCAGCCAGTCCCTGCGAAACGCCCGCCTGTACGTCGCCGAACGAGAACGCGCGCGGGCGTCGGAAGAGCTTGTCGCGCTGAGAACGTCGTTCGTCGAATCGGTGAGCCACGAGCTGCGTACACCGCTCACCGCGATTCTGGGCTACACCGAAATATTGCAGTCGAATTGGGCGGGCGCGAGCGAAGACACCAGGCTCGAATGGGTGGAAAAGATTGCCGCCGCGGCCGGAAGACAGCAGCGATTGGTCGAAGACTTGTTGTTGCTGACCCGCATGGAGGGTGGCGCCCTCTCGCCGCGTATCGAGCGTGTACACTTGCGCAGCCTCGCGCAGCGCGCGGCGGAAGAAGTGCAGGGAAGTTACCGGGGCCAGCGCATCGATCTGGTCGGATCAGAGCATCTTGCCGTGCTGGCGGATCCGGGCCGTGCCCTGCAAATCGTTACCAACCTGATGGACAATGCCGCGAAATATTCGCCGGAAGGAAGCCCGATCATTGTGTGGTGGGGTCCGGAGGACGACACTGGCTCGCTGCGCGTGCTCGATCGCGGCCCCGGCGTGCCGGCCAACGGGCGCGACCAGCTTTTCACCCGCTTTGGCCGCGTGCCCGGCAGCCGCATGCGCTCGGGCCGCGTCGGCACCGGGCTCGGGCTCTACCTCGGCAGAGGGCTGGCGATGACCATGGGTGGTGACCTGGAATTGGAGTCCACGGGACCCGAAGGCAGTACCTTCCGACTGCGTCTGCCGCTCGCCCGCCAGTA
>JANWHV010000108.1 GCA_025450255.1 Chloroflexota bacterium
CGCGGTGCTTCACCGCCTCCAGCACCTCGATCGGATCCTCGCCCGCCAGGATGGCGTTGGAGGGATCGTAGTTGACACCGAACCAGGGTGAATCGATGGCCTCCACGATTTGCCGGAACACCACGAGGTGCTGCGCGAACTCGGGATGCGTCCAATAGTTGTCTTTATAGTGGTTCTCCAGCGCCAGAATCACGCCGCGTTCCTCGGCGTAGGGGAGCAGCGCCCGGATACAGGAAACGACCAGATCAACGCCCTCGTCGATCCCGATCCCCGGCCGCCGTTGGCCGGACAGCACGCGGCAGGTGCGCGGCGCGGGCGAGTCGAACGCGGCAACCAGGTCGATCATCGCGCGCATGCGGGTGATTTCGCGCGTTTGCGCTTCGAGGTCGCGCTGCGTGAAGTCGGGCGAGGCGCAGAGCATGGGCATCTGGAACCGCTCGCGCGCCATGGCGTCTCGTACCTGCCGGATGTACGCGCGATCCTCGAGGTCGAGCAAGAAGCCCGGATACAGCTCGAGCCCGTCCACGCCGAGTGTCGCCGCCTGAGCGATCCAGTCGAACACGGACATGGTGCGGTGGACGCACAACTTGTCCATGTAGCATTTGGGGAAGGCCGCGATACCAGCCGGTGTCATGGCGCCGGCACGGCGCTGGCAATCTCGCGCCGATCCATGGCGGCCCTCATGGCACCAGCACGGCCTTGGCAATCTCGCGCCGATCCATGGCGGCAAACGCGTCCCGCCAGTCCTCGAGATCGAATTCCCGGATCAGGGGCCGCACATTGATGGTGCCGGATACCATCAGACGCAGCACGCGCTCCCAGGTATCGTAGGTGTGGCTAAAGGAGCCGCGGAGGGTGACGGCCTTTTGCACCAGCGGATCAAGGCTGAAACCGACCGGCTGCGGACCCCAGCCAATCTTGGTAATCTGGCCGCCTGGCCGCACGATCGCCAGGGCCTGTTTCAAGGTGGCCGAGCTGCCGGAGGCATCGATCACCAGATGGGCGCCCAGCCCGTCGCCAAGCTCGTCCAAAATCTCCTCCAGGTTTTCCTGGCCGGCATCGACGCAGCGGGTCGCGCCAAACCCGTAGGCGAGCATCAAACGCACGTTGTCCTCGGCCAGTCCCACCACCACCAGGTTGGTGGGAGCCAGCGCCCAGAGCATCTGCGTGCAGAGCAACCCGATCGGACCGGGGCCCAGGATCACCACCGTATCGCCTGGCCGTACGCTCGATTGCACCAGCGACGCCGTCGCCGCGTTGCAGCAAGGCTCCGTGACCGCGCCTTCCAGCCACGATATGGCGGACGGCAGATGGTGCAACAGCGCGGAGCGGACCACGACATATTCGGCGCACGCGCCGTCGACCCCGTAGCCGAAGCCCTGGCGCTGCGGACACAGGTTATAGTGGCCGCTCCTGCACAACGTACAGGTGCCGCAGACACGCGCCGCGGTTTCGCTGACCACGCGATTGCCGCGCTGCCAATCCGTCACATCCTCGCCGACTTCCCATATCTCACCGCAGAACTCGTGCCCCAGGGTTACCGTCGTGTTTACCGGCCACGACTGCGTGCCATGGAATTGATGCAGATCGCTGCCGCAGGTGCCCACTGCCTTGACCTTCAGCAGCACCTCGTCGCGGCCCGGCACGGGAACAGGTATATGGCGGATCTCCATGGAGTAGGGCGCGGTCGAGTATTGTACGAGGGCACGCATGGTCCGCGGCGGTTCACTGCTGGTTGCCATCGCGAAATCGCCCTCGGCTTTCGCCTATGTTAGCGGGGAGAGATCATTACTACGAGACTAGCACAATCCGCGGGCCGGTGGTGATGGAATGTAGTGATAGCGTGCTCGCGTTGGGGCCGTGGACCGCGGTCCACGCCGAAGCACTGGTGGCATGGACCGCAGTCCACGGCGAAATACCAAGGGCATCGACCGAGTCAGGCCAATGTTGCGCCGTGAACGCGCTAACGGCCCGACCGGGCCGGCTCCTGCAACTCCTCGGTCCGGATTCGCGTGTAGGTGCGGTATCGTTCAGTGTCGATCAGCCCTTGCTCCAGGGCGCGACGCACGGCGCAACCCGGCTCGTGCAGATGGGTGCAATGGGAGAAGCGGCAGGCATCCAGGTACGGTCGCATCTCGGGAAACAGCAGCGGCAACTCCTCGGCATCCAGGTCCCAGAGCGCCAGCTCGCGCAGGCCCGGCGTATCGGCCAGATAGCCGCCGATGTCCAGGGGAATCAGTTCGGCCACCGTCGTGGTATGCACGCCCTTGCCGGTGGCGGCGCTCACGGCGGCGGACTTGAGCCGCAGTCCCGGTTGCAAGGCGTTCAGCAGCGTGGATTTACCCACGCCGGATGAGCCGATGACCGTACTGACGCGGCCGGCGAGCAAGGTGCGGAGCCGGTCGAGACCCTCGCCGGTCCGGCTGCTGCACAGCACCACCTGGTACCCGATGTCGCGGTACGGGTGTATAACGGCCTCGGCTTCTTCACGCGTGCCGAGATCGAGCTTGGTGACCAGGATTACCGGGGCAATCTCCGCTTGCTCGGCGGCGAGCAAAAGGCGGTCCAGCCGGGCCAGGTTCAGCGAGGGCTCGCGCAGGGCCATGGCCAGAACCACCAGGTCGAGGTTCGCGGCCATCACGTGTTTGAGTCCCGTGCCGCCGGCGGCAGCGCGCGCCAGCTCGTTCCGGCGTGGGTTGATGCGCTCGATCACGCCCTCGGTCTCGGAGATGCGCCGCGCGATAATATGGTCGCCGACCACGACCGGGTTTTTGACCGTCCGCCGCCCTTGCTTAAAGCGGCCTGGCAGCGAGCAAACGATCGTTTGCTTTCCTGTCCGCACGGTATGGAAGCCGCTCTGCGAGCGAATCACAAGGCCCTCTATGGTGTCCGTGTCGGTCATAGGCTCTCCGAGGATGGCGCCATGCTGAATCAAGCGCGCTGTGCAACCGGCGAGTTGCTTCGCTGGTGTGCATTGTAACCCAGGGGTGCTTTAGCGTAGGTGGAGGCGCCGGGCCAGCCAGCGCCGGCGCAGCCTGCGCAGCGCCAGGGCCGCCTCCCGTACATCCATTATCGTGGCCGGCCGGTCGCCGTACCTTGCCGCGACGTAGAGATCGGTGATGCGCGTGACATCCTTGTATTCGGCCGCTGAGCGTCCGGCAAAGAGCCGCGCGAACTCGTGCGGCGTCTGCGACGGCAGGGGCCGGGGGGCCAGCCAGCGCGCGCTCGCGCACATGGCGCGGTAGATGCCGCCGATGGTGCCTGCCTCCTTGCGCATCAGCACGATCGTGCCGCCGATCAGGCCGGCTAGCAGGAGCACAAGCCCGGCCAGGGTATAGGGCGCGCCGCCACTCGGCGGCGTGCGCCGGCGCGTGTTCGGTACGGCAGACGTCGCCGCTGGGGAGGGCGCGGGCCGGCGCGCGGGGTTTGTGGTCGGTGAGGGCCGCGCCGGAGCGACGGCTGTTTGCGTCACCCCGGCGGTAAACCCTGGGGTCGGCTCGAACGGCACCCAGCCGGTGCCGGCGAAAAAGATCTCTGGCCAGGTATGGGCATCCTTGCCCGTTACCTGGTAGGCGCCGTTCACCAACGTACCCGTGACGTAGCCGCCCGCGACGCGCGCCGGCAACCCGGCCGCGCGCGCCAGCACGGCCATGGCGGAGGCGAAGTGTACGCAGTAGCCGCGGCGGCTGTCGAACAGGAAGTAGCTCAGCGGATCCTGGCCGATAGGCGGGGCGCCAACTTCCGTGTCGTACGTGAAGCGGCTGCTTCGCAAATATGTCTCGATGTTCTTCGCGGCCGCGAATGGCGACGGCGCGTTTTTGGTCAGGCCGGCGGCGAGCGTGCTGATACGCGGATCCATATTGTCCGGCAGCACGCTGAACAGCGGGTCGGCGGCTGGGCCGGCGGCGTTTGGACGCGGCTCCGCGTAGGGTAGCTCGGCCGTCACGTCGTAGACGCTCCCGGCGCTCAACGGCCCGTCGTCAAATACCGTCGCCGGCTCGCCGCCGGACGCCGTGGACGCGTAGCTTTCGCGGGTGGTCAAGCTCCATGCGATTGGGCGGCCCGGCGAAAAAAGCAGGCCATCGGCGGGCTGCACGACCGACACCGTTACCTTGAGCCGGTGGTTGGGATGACGCGGCACGTTCGCCGGCGCCTCGGCGGCGGCGGGAACCACCTGGTAGCCCACCGCCGACACTTGCCAGCCCTGGTCGTGATACGCATCGTACGTCTGGCCTCGCCAATACGGGCGCACGCCGGCCGGTACGCCGTGAATGAGCATAATCACGCCGGGATACGGGCGGAACGGCCCTCCCAGGTTCAGGGTGGCGCCAAACCCCGCCGAGGAAAGGGTGGGGCCGCCATTCTTGGCGATCAAATGGAGTGGATCTTTCAGGGAAGGCTCGAGTCGCGTCCACATCTGGTTCGCCCATTTGCTGAATGAGGGACTTGAGGGAAGTGGGTTTGCCCAGGCCACGGGGACGATCAACAACATGGCGGCGATGCCGCCCAGCAGTGAGTTGACGGCCGACAGACGGGGGCGCAAGGGTTCGGCCTGCCGCGCGGCGCGTACCAGCCGGCCGGACCATGTGTGCCAGAGCACCAGGGCGAGCGCCAGTAGCATGAACGGCAAGAACCAGGTTTCCGCCGATGCGATCACGTCGGCCGCGGCCAGCAGCGTGGCGGCCGCCATGATCACCGCCGACCACACATACCCGGCGCGCAGCGTCAGCCAGAGAACACCCCAGGTCAACTCCCAGGTGAGCAGGCCAAGCAACAACAGCAACGTCCAGCCGCTGCTATGGCGGCCAATGGTGATCACCTCGTCATGCCAGGGCGCCCACGCCGGCATGGTGAATGAGAGCACGCCGTCCGGTAGGGAACTGAGTGACTGCGCGAGCGCGATTGGCCCGTCGGCGAAGTGCACCGCGGCGACGACACCCACGGCTTGCACGATGAGCCAGCAGGCCCAGTCGGAGAACGGCGAGACGATCAGCGGGACGGATACCAAGGCGGCGGCAAGGCTGAGCAATATCAGGGCCCTGGCGTTTCCGGCCAGAAAGAGCGTGCCGATGGCCTGTACCGACAGCACGAGCAGACCGACGGTCAGCGCATAGGCCACGATGAAGCGGAGCACGGTGAAGGGGTTGAACGATACGTTCGTGGCAGGCATGTCAGGTAGCCCAGGTCGTGTGTCGATACGCCTGGATACCGCCAGCGCGCAGGTTCACCGCCTGGGCATCGAGCGCGCCACCGCGCTCGGAGTCGGGCGTATCGAGCAGTATGCAGATCACATTGCCTCCTGCCTGGGCCAGAATGGGGAGCGAGGCGCTCCAGCGTGTGTTGGCCCACGGCGTGAGCACGATGATGGTGCTCCGTTTGGTGCCGAATGTCGAGCGCAATGCGCGCAGGCCGTGCTCGACGTCGCCATCGCCAGGCACGATCACCGCGAGCGCCCCGAGCAGGCGATCCGTCTGCTCACGGCGGGAATCCGGTTTGACCAGTGTACCGGCGCCGATGGCCAGCAGACCGGTGGCAACCCACGACGGCAGGCGCTCGCGCACCAGATGGCTGGCGGCGCCAATCAACAACTCGGCGCTGTCCCCTTCGAAATCGCCGTACTGCACGCCCGCGTCGAGATCGAGGACCACCCAGACGTGGGCGGCCGGCTCGCCCTCCGGCTCCTTCACCATCAGGGCATCGTGGCGGGCGGTGGAGAGCCAATGGATGCGCGACGGCGAATCACCCGCCCGGTACGGGCGCACTTCGCGCACGGTGGCGGCCGGCTGCGGGCTCGGCCGGCCGCGCGGGCTTATGCCGCGCCCGAGCAGTGGGGGTAGCTGCAAGCCTGGGAGCGGGATTGGCCGCGGGCCAACGGTAATCGTGTCCGTGCCGGCGCGCACGCGGGTGCGCTCGAAGAAACCAAACGGATCGCCGACGTGCAGTACCGAGCCGCCCGCTGCCCAGCGCCCGCGTTGTGGGCAGGGGAGGGCAACGTCCAGGCGGCGCTGCCCTCGCCACGGCAGCGCCACAAGCTGGCCCTCCACCGGTAGGGTGGAGAACCCCAGCGGCCGTAGCAACGTCCACACCACGGGCCAGAGGCCGCGATTGCGCACCGTGTAGGTGACAACCAGGGCCTCACCGGCGGTAATGGCGCGGCCTCTTGGCTTCCCTTCAGCCGTGAGCGCCAGCGCGGTCGCGACGGTGGCGATCAGACAGACGGCGAGCAGCGCCAGCAGGCCGATTCCCACGCGCTGCAGCAGGTGCCAGCCCGATGCGTAGCCCGCTGCCAGCACGATAATGCTCAATGCCGCCGGCCATGACCAGCGCCCGCCCAGCGAGGTCATCGGGCCCAGCCTGCCTCGACCACGACGCCCAGCTTGCCATGCGTCACAG
>JANWHV010000109.1 GCA_025450255.1 Chloroflexota bacterium
ACGGGCTGCCGCTGCATCCGCGAAGACCATAGGCGCCTGATCCACAAGTCCGTGCGCTACTATGGGTGATATCGGCGAGACCCGGCATTTTGTCTTGAACGACACGCTCCGGCTTTGCAATGACGGGGAGGGGTAGATGACCGGCGCGCAACCTGACCTCGCTCCCGGCCCGGACGTCTTCTTCGCGCTCACCGCGCACTCCCACGAGCCCGCGGCCTTGCTGGATGCTGATGGTACGTTCCGCTATGCCAGCCCGGCCTTCCGCCATGTCCTTGGCTACGCGCCCGAGGACATACTGGGCACCAACGCCTTTGACAATATTCATGCGGAGGACCACGCCCGCGCGCTGGCCGCGTTCGTCGCCATCGTGGAGGCCGACGACGGCACGCCCACGGTCCTTCACAACCGCTACCGCCACGCGGACGGCTCCTGGCGGATGCTGGAGACGACAGGCAGCAGCCTTTTCAAGAACCCCCTGGTCCGCGCCTTCATCGCCACGAGCCACGACATCACCGAGCATCGCCGTGCCGAGGAACGGCTGGTCGAACAGGAGGCCCAGTACCGCGGCATCTTCGAGGCCACGATCGATGGTCTGGTGATTCTCACCCTTGACGGTTATATCGCCGAGGCAAACCCCGCTTTCTGCGCCATGTACGGCTATCGCTATGACGAGATCATCGGCATGCCGGCCACGGCGTTCGTCCATCCGTCCAATCACGACATCCAGGTGAAACACCTCGAGGATGCCCGCCGCGGCCGTTCAGGGTGGGATAAGGAACTGGGGGTGCGGAAAGACGGCACGTTGTTCGACGTGGAGGCGCACGGCGCCATGTTTTCCTTCAAGGGGACGCCGCACGTGCTCGGCATTGACCGCGACATCAGTGATAGGGCGCGGGCGGAGGCCCAACTGCTGGAGAAGGAAGCGCAGTACCGCGGCATCTTCGAAGCGACCAGCGACGGCATGGTGATCATCGATTTCGAGGGCAACGTCGTCGAGGCGAACCCCGCCTTCTGCGCCATGTATGGATACCAGTACGACGAGATGATCGGACTCAACGTCGCGGTACTATCCACCGCCGAGAGTCGGCATGTCATCGAGGAATCGTTCGCGGCTATCCTTGCCGACGGCTCCTTTCATGCCGAAGGCGGCGCTACCCATAAAGACGGCACGGTGTTCAATCTCGAGGCGCATAGCACGATGTTCACGTATAAGGGGCAGCCTCATATTCTTGGCGTGGCGCGCGACATCACGGATCGCGTGCGGGCCAAGGAATTGTTGGAGCAGCGCGTGGCGGAACGCACGCGTGAGCTCTCGACCTTGCTCGACGTGTCGCGCAACGTCGCGTCCACCTTGCAATTGCAACCGCTGCTTAACCTGGTCCTCGATCAGCTAGGGACGGTCGTGGAGTACACGGGCGCCGGCATCTCGGTACTGGAAGGGGCCGAGATGCGCATCGCCGCCTACCGCGGTCCCGGATCCCAGGTACTGGCTCTCGATACACGGTTGCCGAGCGCGTCGGCCGGCCCGCTCTGGGAGTGGATGCGGCGGGGAGAGCCGGTCATCATCCAGGATGTGCGCGCCGATTCCCATGAGGCGTTGCTCTATCGCCAGTCGGTCGGAGGGCATATGAACGGGTCGTTCAGCTATGTCCGCTCCTGGATGTCCGTACCCTTGCGCGTCCGCGACCGGGATCTCGGCTCGGTGTTCCTCGAGCACGCGCAACCCAACGTCTATACGCCGCGCCATGCCGAGCTGGCGCTGGCGATTGCGCGCCAGGCCGCGATCGCCATTGATAATGCGCGTCTGTACGAGCAGGTACATGAGGCGGCCGCGCTTGAAGAGCGCCAGCGACTGGCCCGCGAGCTGCACGACTCGGTCTCGCAGGCCCTCTATGGCATCGGGCTGGGCGCCACGACCGCGCGTGCCCTGCTGGCGCGTGACCCGCAACAGGTAGCCGCTCCCCTGGACTACGTGATCACCCTGGCAAAAGCCGGGCTGGCCGAGATGCGCGCCCTGATTTTCGAGCTGCTCCCCGAGGCGCTGGAAACCGAGGGACTGATCGCCGCCCTGACCAAGCAGACGGCGGCGGTGCAAGCGCGGTACGGGCTCGCCGTCGACGTGATGCTGGGCGAGGAGCCGGAGGCGGATCTGCCGGCGAAGCAGGCGATCTACCGCATCGCGCAAGAGGCGCTGCACAACGTGGTGAAGCACGCGCGCGCCGGCTCGATCGTGCTTCGCCTGGAAGCGTCCGCCGGCCACCTGGCATTGGAGGTGCGTGATGACGGCATGGGCTTCGATGCCGGCGGCTCATTCCCCGGCCATCTGGGGTTGCGCTCGATGCGCGAGCGGGCCACAAGCCTCGGCGGCACGCTCGATGCGGCGAGTACGCCCGGCGCGGGCACGCGGATCCGTGCCCAGGTGCCGCGTTTCGCCGTCGGTCCCGGCAGCTAAGCGAACCCCGGCCACCGCGCGTATCATGACCTTCCAGTGCCCCGCTCCCGCCGGCGATTCCGCTCGGAGTGGGAAGCCGCCAGGGTGGTTTACATGCAGTCCCGCCCCGCGCACGCGAACCCTTCCGCTCCTCCGTGTCTCAGTGCCTCCGTGGTTTCCGTTCCTCTCGCGCCGGTCAATCGTCCAGCAGCAGGCGTCGCAGATAGGGGTTGAGGAACCGTCCGCGAGGATCGACGCGGGCACGCTGCTCGCGGAAGCGATCCCACATCGGATAGAGCGCGCGCAGCTCGCTTGCCGTATGAGTGTGCAGCTTGGCCCAGTGCGGCCGGCCGCCGTGATTGCGGAACACCGCCTCGGCATCGGCGAAGAACGCCTGGTACGGCAACTCGTTCGACTGATGCAGGGAGAGCGTCACCGAATCGCGCCTGTAGGCGGGGCTGAGGTACAAATCAGCCTGGCGCAGGGTGCGGTATTCTATCGGCCACTCCACCGCGGGGTGCCGCTCGCGCATCAGCAGCCGCAATTCGCGGAAACACTCGGGACCGCGCTCGATTGGCACGGCGAACTCCATCTCCACGAACTTCAGGGCGCGTTCGGAGGCAAAGACGCGGTAACTCCAGTCCACGCGCTCGGGCCGCGTGTAGCGTTCGATGGTGCCGGCGCGGGCGGCGGCATCCGTGTCCTCGTCCCCGCCTACTGCCGCGCCGGTGGTATTCAGGGTCTTCATGGCCGAGGCGTCGTACCGCGGCAGCCAGAAGAACTCGAAATGCTCGTTCCCGTCGACCAGCGCTTGCAGTTGGTCCATGGTGTCCTCGAACGACGCCACCCAGGTGCGCTCGTGCAGGCGAAACGCGGGCGCCACGCGCATGGTGACGCGCGTGATGATGCCCAGCAGCCCCAGCGATAGCTGGGCCGCCTTGAAGAGCGCCGGCTCGACGGTAGAGGAGCAGGTCAGGCGATCGCCCGACGCCAGGAGGAGGTCGAGCGCCGTCACGCGCGACGACAGGCTGCCGAAGCGGATACCGGTGCCGTGCGTGCCGGTAGCGATGGCGCCGGCCAGCGCCTGGTAATCCACATCACCCTGGTTCTCCAGCGCCAGGCCCTCGGCGCGCAGCATATCGCCCAGCCGCGCGATCTTGGTGCCTGCCCAGATCGTGGCTTCCCCGGCGGCGGGGTCGCTCGCGATGACGCCCTGCAGCGCGTCCAGCGAGATCAGGGTGTCGTCCGTGGCGCAGAGCGGCGTGAACGAATGGCCCGTGCCGGCCACGCGGATAGCGCCGGCATCCGTTCGCTGGAGAATCGCCGCCAGTTCCTGCTCGCTGTCTGGCGTCTCGAAATGCCGGGGCCGGCACTCGACGATGCCGGACCAGTTCGTCCACGCGTCCATGCGCTTCATCTTTCGCGGTCGGGCCGGCAACCTCAGATCACCGTATCGTACCGCATTGGGCAAGTGACACCGCCCTGTGCCTCGTGTCTGGTGCCCGCCAACGCCGTGATAAGACACGTGGGAACGCGCATCCAGGTATTCAGTTCTCTGTCCATTGGCGACCATGGGCGTGCCGTTGCAATCGCGGCGCGGTGGCGCGCCGGGTTATCGGCTCAGGCAACCGTTCGACAGGGCGCCGGCACGCGAAACCGTACGTATCGGAACCTGAGGCATGCGAGAAATGAGCGGATTGAGGGCGCGCCTGTCGATTCAGGCCGTTGCTTCGAGTCGCGCGCGCGCCTGTTCCGACGAGTCGGTGCCAATATGCGCCAGGGCATCGGCGAGTTGTGCCTCGTTCGCCTGCCGCAGCGCGTTCAGGAACGGCTCATCCAGCGTACCAAACCGCCCTTCGAGCGCGATACGGGCCGATTCTCGCATGGCCGCGTCCCGGGCCAGGGGCATCGCTGCTTCCATGGCCAGGGGCATCGCTGCTTCCATCGCTCGTTCCATAGCTTGCGCCGTGGCTCGTTCCATGGCTCGTTCCATGCCGAGCTCCTCGAAGATTACGGTGGCGCTGGACTCCTTGAGTAAATCCTCTAACATCATGCTCCTCCCGAGGGCATCGCGAATCAGGTTCGGCGGCAGTCGTAGTCCCGCGAGCAACACCAGCAGGCTGGTCAGATCGCTTCTTTCCTGTAGCGGCCGTGGCGACGCGGCGATCTGCTCCGCTGCCTGCACGACCGTGCCAACCGTGGCGCCCTCCATTAGGCTTGCCAGCGGCCACAACTCCACGTACGGGGCGTCGAGCGCGCGCCTGGCCGGCACGTCCCACAGACGCACTACCTCGAAGTTGTAGCGCAGGCTATCCTGACCCATCCAGTCTATCACGAACGGGGAGATGCTCTCCATGCCTGATGGCCGCAGGACGATCACAATTGAACGGATCGGCAGGTGGTCGCGCCGCCAGAGGCGGATGGCATATTCGGCCATGCGCTCGCCAATATCGGCCGCGGCGCGCGTTTGTAGCTCGATGTGCAGGAGCCCGATCGAGCGATCGATACGCTCCACCTCCCATACGATGTCGGCCAGACGAGCGATGGCCGGCAACTCGGTCGGCCGATCGCGCCGCCACGTCAACTCCGGCGCTACAAGAGCCAGGAACCCGTCGTGCCCATCCAGTAGCACGCGTTTCAACGCCTGATCGATGTTCACTCGTTCGGACGGAGACATCGCGAAACGGGCCTTTCTCATTCCTAACGTCAATGCTTACACCCTACCACGGCGGCGAGGGCAGACGACCGGCGGTATCCGCACAACGGCGAGCGGTCCCCCCGGTTCCCGGCCATTTCCCGCGGCGCTGCTACTGACGCGTACTGGCGCATGCGCGTCGCCGTAAGGAAGCTCCGCCGGTGCGCGCACCGGCGGAGCTTCCTATGCGATGACCTGTCCGCGGTCGGCGCCTACTGCGCGCTGTCGCTCTCCTCCAACTGCTTCGAGGTGATCGGCGCGCGGCTGACGATCCGGGCGTTCACGTCGCTATACACCGGATCGTGCTCGTAGTCGATCGGCGTGTAGGAGAAGCTGTTCCCGGTACTGGCATTCGGGCTCAGGAAGCCGGCGGCGGCGACGACGGCGGGCGCGTCGCCCACCGCCTCCAGGGTGAGCAGGCCGTAGACCCAGTTGTCGGCGGGATTGTAGCTGTCGTCACCCGTGCCGCTGATGCCGGCCGCGGCGGCGATGTTGCGGCCCAGGGCGCGGTGCTCGGACTCTACCATGGCGATCTCCGCCGCGATCTGGGCGAGGTCCGGGCGGCCGGCCTGCGCGAACTCGTAGACGGCGGCGATGAAGGCGGCATCGAAGACCCCTTCGAGCATCTGCTGGGTGGCGATGAACAAGCCCAGGTCGGCGAAGGTGCCCAGGCCATAGGGGAAGCTGAAGGTGGTGGCCAGCGATCCGCCCCCGGCCGCGGTAAAGAACTGCTGGTGGATTTGCTCCTCGATCGCCGCCGCCTTGATGTTGTCGAGGTGCAGCCCGCTGAGCTTGAGCTTACCCGCCACGGCGCTGCGAATGCCGTTCTCGTAGAAGGTGACGGCAAGCTGCTCCGCCGTGCGCGCCACGGTGAAGATCGTGGCGAAGCTGTCCTCGGCGCTGCTCCCCGTCCCGTTATCCGCCGCCTGCACGGGCATCCTGGACAGCAACCCAGCGCCGGCGATGGCCGCGCCGGCGCCCAGCGCGCCCTTGAGCATCGACCGCCGTGAGCGGCGCGCGTCGAGCGAGTGCAACAGGTTCTCGGTCGCCGCGTGCCTTGTCTGTTCGTCCATGACCAACCTTCCTATCCTCTGTCCGGCCGCCCCAACGCGGCCGCCGACACAGGTAATACGCCGGCCATCGTTAACTCGATTACGGGCATGAAGAGCGGCGCCGCGACACGCCGGCCATGCGCGCGGGGATGACGAGCATGCGGCCATGTCACGACGCGGCGGGCCGTGGATCCGCGGTTAACGCCTTTTTAACCCCGCCGTTAACCGCATCTTCACGCCGGCATGCTTTGCTACGTGCAGTGACGATGTACCGCGTGCGCCGGGGCGCAACGCGCGGAAGGTCCGTGTCGATGAAGACATTGCTCATAGTCGAGGACGACGAAATCACCCGCGGCATGTTGCTGGAGATGTTGCGCGTAAACACGGACTGGCGCGCGATAGCGGTCGCGGACGGCCCCATGCTGCTCAAGACGGTGAGCGTGATCAGGCCGGACCTGGTGATCCTCGACATCGTGATGGACTACATGGATGGCCTGGAGGCGCATCGGTTGCTCCGCGAGCACCCGTTCGGCGCCGACATTCCCGTGCTCTTCGTCACGGCCAATTTGGTGAAAGCCGAGGCCGCGCACCTGACCGGCGCGCACGCGTTGCTCGAAAAGCCATTCCACCTGAACGTGCTGATCGACAAGGTTGAAACCATGCTGGCGTCGCCGGGCGCCGGGTCTTCACGGGTGTAAGCAAGGTGTTGTTATATCCTGGCGCGACATAGAGCGAACCGCCACGTACGGGAGCATCGCAAGGCCGGGTTAGCCTGCCTGCGAGCGACTGCGCTCTACCCCTAATTATCGCCCACGCCTGCCGTGGCCGGGCACACGAAGAAAACAACACGGAGATCGCGAAGATCGCGGAGGGACGCCTGGCGGCGTTCTCACGGTCGGTCCGCCGCCGCGCGAGCATACATATCCTGTGAAATCCGCCGGCAATCCGGCAGTTCCGGCGTGCGCACTTGCTGCACATCCAGCGTGAGCATGTACATCTCGTGAAATCCGCCGGCAATGGTACTAACGCGCACTGGTGCATGCGCGTGGCGGGTGTACAGTAGACAGCATGAAGCAATTTCCCATTGGCCACGATCTTGGGACCCGGCTGGAGGAAACCAAGCGCATCACGCGCATCTTGCTGCTGGTGACAATCATTAGCAGCGCGCCCCGCCGCTGGACCCGGCGGAGGTTGAGCGAGCACTTCGAGATCAGCGAACGGCAGCTCGACAATGACTTCATGCAGATCCGGCAGGGTCTCAAGTGCGAGCTGAGGCACAGCCGCGAGGGCTACTACTTCACAAGGCTGCCGGAGCTGCCGCCGGTGCGCTACACCACGCCCGAGGCGCTGGCGCTGATCAC
>JANWHV010000110.1 GCA_025450255.1 Chloroflexota bacterium
CGCCGCGCGGCGTGCGCGTGAACGCGCTGTCTCCCGGCTATATGCGCACGGCGCTCACCGACCAGGTGTTGGAAAGGCAGCCCGCATTGAAGGAAACCTGGGAACGGCTCACGCCGATGGGACGGATGGGCACGCCGCCGGAACTGCGCGGCTCGGTGGTGTACCTGGCGTCACGGGCTTCGTCGTACGTGACCGGCCATGCGCTGGTAGTTGACGGCGGCTATACGGTCTGGTGACTCTCTGAAGCCCTAGGTTCGTTCCATGAATGCGGCCGCCGACGCGTCAAGCTCGGCGAGGACCTGGTAGAGCCGGGCCAATTGTGGGGCGGTCCAGCCGTCCAGCATGCCGCGCATGGCGCTCGCGGCGCCGTCCCGCGCCGCGCTGAGCACGTCGGCGCCGAGCGGCGTCACGCGGACCAGCACCTTTCGGCGATCTTTCTCGCTATGGGCGCGCACGCAGTAACCGTCCTCAACCAGGTCGTCCAGCGCGGCGGTGATCGCCGCGCTGGAGGTGCAGGCTCGCCGGGCCAGCTCGCCGGGCTGGGCGCCGTCCGGATGCAGCTCATTGAGGTCTTGAATACTCATGAGCATGAATACTTGTTGGGGCGTTAGCCGGCCGCCGCGCATCTGCGATTTGAAGACGCGGGAGAGGCGCGGCAGCACCTCGACGAGCTTCTGGATGCATGCATCCGGGCCGGGCGCCTCGGCGCCGGCTTCGGTTTTATGGTCGATTACTACTGCCATAGCTATCTATCAGCCTGCCATTTCGAGCGCTGCCGGCTCCTCGGCGGGCGCGTCGGCCGGCGCGATCGCCGCCTGTGCCGCGTGATTGCGGCGGAGCGTGAAACTCAGGGCGATGCCGACCACGGTGGCCGCCACCACTATCATGATTGTATCGCTAAACGCGCTCGCGAATAAATTGGCGATTGCCGGCGTGAAATGGTGGTCGGCATGGAGCGTGTTGGTAGCCTCGTGGAAACTGGGCCGCGACGCGACGACGGTGGCCAAACCGGCAATCGCCAGCGAGCCAACCACGTTTTGCAGGGCGGCGGTAAGCGAGGTCACGCGGCTGACCAGGTTACGCGGCGCGGCATTCAGCACGTGCGTGCTCAACGGCATCATCACCATGGCCATGCCGGCGCCACGGAGCATAAGCGGCACGATCAGATCGGTGCCGGTGGTCGTTCCGCTGATCCGCGTGAGCAGATAGGTGCCGACGGCTACCAGGCTCAGGCCGATGACGGCGAGTGGCCGCGCGCCAAGCTTGTCGAATAGTCGCCCGCCGACCGGCATGAACGCCGCGGCGGTCAGCGCCTGGGCCACCATGACCAGGCCGGTGTCGAACGGTCCGTAGCCGCGCACCTGTTGCAGGAAGAGCGGGACCAGGAAGATGCCGCCGAGCAAGGCGATCTGGCCGGTCCATTGCACGATCACGGCGAGCGTGAAGTCAATGGACTTGAAGACCCGCAGCTCGAGCAGCGGTTTGACGGCGCGTAGCTCGACCAGGATGAAGGCCGCCAGGGCGATGGCGCCGCCGACCAGTCCGGCAATGGTATTCGCCGAGGTCCAGCTCGTGGAGCCCTCACTGACGCCGTAGGAGAGCAGCACAAAGGAGAGCGGGCCAAGCACGATGCCGGGCAGGTCAAGCTCGCCGGCTGCTTGCGTGTTCACGAAGGGCAGCTTCCGGGTGCCGAGCCAGAGGGCGATGACGCCGATCGGCAGGTTGATCAGGAAGATCCAGCGCCAGGTGGCATATTCCACCAGCCAGCCGGAGAGGGTAGGGCCAAGGGCCGGCGCGAACAGGATCGGGATGCCGATGGTGCCCATCACCACGCCGCGCTTCTCCGGCGGGCTGAGGCGATAGGTATAAGCGAGGCCAATGGGCATCACGAAGCCGCCGCCGAGCCCTTGCAAGACGCGGAAAACGATCAGCATATTGGTGTCTTGCGCGGTGGCGCACAGGGCCGAGCCGATGGTGAACAGAGCCAGCGCGATAAGAAACACGCGCTTGGCGCCGAAGCGGTCCGACAGCCAGCCGGCCAGCGGGATAACGGCGGCCTGCGCGAGCATATAGCCGGTAAGCACCCACTGCAGGGACGGCAAGGTGCTGTTAAAATCCTTCACCAGAGTCGGCAACGCCACGTTGACGGCGGTAGTATCGAGGATAACCATGAACAAACCGACGATAATGGTCAGCAGCGGCATCAGAATAGCACGCATGCTGAACGGGGCGCCGGGTTCCGCGTACAGTGCTTGTGTCGACATGCGACCTTCTTTCCTCTACGTAACGATACTTCCACACCTTGAGCATCAAATTGTTGAATTACTCAATAGGTGAACTATATTGGAAGTGAAAGGATTTGGCAAGGGGTGTGTAAAAAGAATTACAGGCCATAATTCGTTTGGCGGCTGTACTATCTTCGCGCGTACAATGGAAGGAGGTTTGGCCGCGCTCGACGAGCCGGCGCTGGTTTGAAACCGCGATGAGACTGAAGGGGATGTGGCATGAGCAACGATCCGTATACGCCCAGGCGCGAGGACCACTTTACCTTCGGACTGTGGACGGTCGGGAATCGCGGTGCCGACCCATTCGGTCCCATCGTGCGTCCGGCGATTTCGTCGACGCGCATCGTGGAGAAGCTTGCGGAGCTTGGCGCCTGGGGCGTCAACTTCCACGACAACGACCTGATCCCCTTCGACGCCACCGACGCGGAACGCACACAGATTATCGCGGAATTCAAGCGCGTGCTTGCCGCCACCGGCATGGTGGTGCCGATGGTTACGACCAATCTTTTCTCGCACCCGATCTTCCGCGACGGCGCCTTTACCAGTCATGATGCCCGTGTGCGCGCCTTCGCGCTGCAGAAGGTCATGCGGAATATGGACCTGGGCGCGGAGCTTGGCGCCAGGATCTACGTCTTCTGGGGCGGCCGCGAAGGCTCGGAGACGAACGCCGGCAAGGATCCGCGAGACGGCCTGAAACGCATGCGCGAGGCGCTCAACTTCCTGGCCGAGTATTCGATCGACCAGAACTACGGATACACGTTCGCCGTGGAGCCGAAGCCGAACGAGCCGCGGGGTGACATCTACCTGCCGACGGTTGGCCACGCGCTGGCCTTCATCACCACGCTCCAGCACCCGGAGATGTATGGCGTGAATCCCGAGGTGGCGCACGAAAAGATCTCCGGGCTTGACTTCTCGCACGGCGTGGCGCAGGCGCTCGACGCCGGGAAGTTGGTACACATCGATCTCAACGATCAGCTTCCGGGCCGCTTCGATCAGGATCTGCGCTTCGGCCAGGCCGATCCGCGCGGCGCGTTCTACCTGGTGAAGCTTCTTGTGGACGCGGGATACAAAGGGCCCAAGCACTACGACGCGCACGCGCTGCGCACCGAGGACGAAGATGGAGTGTGGGCGTTCGCGGCGGGGTGCATGCGCACCTACAAGATCCTGGAGGAGAAGGTCAGGCGCTTCAACGCCGACGCCGAGATTCAGGGTATTTTGCGCGAGTTGGCCAATCTGGGTTCCGGCGGCCCCACTGCCCCGGCTACCTACAGCCGCGAGGCAGCCGAGGCGCTGAAGGCCGCCCGCTTCGATACCGAGGCCATCGCCGCCAGGGGACTTGGCTATGAGCGCCTCGATCAGCTCGCTACCGAGGTGCTGCTGGGCGCGCGCTAAGCCATGCAGCGGTCGCGAAGGCTGGAAGGAGCGCGGGTGCCGATAGCCGAGCATTGCGCTTTGAATCACTAGGCGCCTTCAACGAAGTACGGTGCTTTTGCAGGGAAGTGTCCCAGGTGGATCACCCCAGGTTCATGCCTCGCGGTGGCCGGACGCCGCGTCCATGTCTGGCGTGACGTCTGACCACCATCGGGCGGGTCAGCCTTGCTTCGCGACCTGCAACAGGAATTGGGTGGCGCCGGAGGGGTCCTTTATCGCAAGGGCGCGGCCAAAGGGCTCGTCGTGTGGCGGCGTGACGATCTCCACGCCGCGCGCCCGCAACTCCGCATGGGCAGCGTCGGCGTCATCCACGAACCACCACAGCTCGATCTTGTCGAGTCCCGCCTCGCTTTTGCTGACGGCAAAGGTCGCGCCGGCGCCCGGTTGCTTGAATTGCAGAAAGCCCGGCGCTTCCAAGTCCACGCTGAAGCCAAGTTTCTCGGTGTAGAACGCGCGCGCCGCCTCCACGTCGTCGACATGGAGGATCACGTAGCGCAGTCCCTGGATCATCGGTCGCCTCCCATTTTTTCCCGGCCATGACACCCTGTCCGCCAGGGCGCTGCATAAGCCTGCTTCCACTGTCGCAGGCTGTTGTGACAACCCTATGTCAGTGGTGGCCGGCGATCGGTCGGCGTGTAACAAGGTTTACGCTTCCGGCGTTTGGGAGGGCGCGAACGTGTTACGATTGCGGCAGGGAGGCGCATATGGTCGCACAACCCTCCGGCCCGTTCTGGACGGTCGAACAATATCTGGAGTTTGAGCGCCACAACGGATCGAAGCACGAGTATCACGACGGCTACGTCTACGCCATGGCCGGCGGCACGCAGGCGGATAGCCAGATCGCGGTAAACATGGTGTCACTACTGCGGGCGGCGGTGCGGGGCAGCGGGTGCCGGGCCTTGAACTCGGATATCAAGATACGTCAGTCCGCCAAGGACTACGTGTATGCCGCCGCCGTGGTTACGTGCGACCATCGTGACTACGTGCCCGGCCAGGATTGGATCGAGTATCCGACCCTTGTAGTCGAGGTCCTGTCGCCCTCGACCGAGAAGTACGATCGGGGCGCCAAGTTTGAGGGATACAAGCTGATAGCGGGCCTCCGCGAGTATATACTGATTGACTACCGGGGCCGCGCGGTCGCGGTATGGCGCCGCTCCGAATTGGACATGTGGTCCCAGACGGAATGCGGCCCAGGCGACGACATACGGCTAGAGAGCGTCGGCCTGACTCTAACCGTGGACCAGATATACGAGGACAGCGGTATCTGATACTCGCCCGGCCCCTGTTGGGGGCGAGTAATACATTGCGCATCGGCCGTGGGCGCGGTGACCGATAATAACGGCATGAAGCCGAGGCTCTTCCCTCCCCGCCGGCTCGCCGCCGTGCTTGGCGCGCTTTGTACTCTGGCGGTGCTGATCGCCGGCATGGCGGCGGTGCTCTCGCACAAACCTGGCACGGATGCCGCTCGGCCCAGGGCGCGACCGACGCCGACAATTGCGCCGGCCGCGGCCGGCGCCGCGATCGCGATGACCAGGCAGGTTGGCGGCCTGGATGTGACCTTGCGATTCAGCGCCGCCGACCGCGGCCCAACGCGCGTCTTCGTGGCGTTCCGCCGCGATCGCGTCCACGGCGTGAATCACGCCAGTGTCCAGGTACGCC
>JANWHV010000111.1 GCA_025450255.1 Chloroflexota bacterium
CGAGCGGCTCGGCGCGCTACAGGCCGAAGTCCACCGCCTGGAGCAGGCAGGTGTGTCGCGCGCCGGCCGTCGATGACCATGATGCGGCCGCCGACCGGCCTGCTAAAAGCAGATACCGCCACCATCACCCAACCCGGCGCGGTTGGCAACGCCGGCGGGTCGTCGAAAACCGTGGACACGCCCGCGCGGCCGGAATCGCCCGCCGCGGACCCTTCCAGCGCCACCGCGCCGAGCGCGTCACCGGCCGCCCGAGAAGCGGCGCCTCCCGAACTCGGCGTGCGATCGTTCATGGCCGGCGCCAGTCTCGCGCCTTCCCTGGGCGCGCCGCGCGTCGAATCAACAGCGGAGACCACTGCCGCCCAGGCCCCGCCGCCCGCCGCGAGCGGCGACCAGGCGCCAACCGCCGAGCCGGTCGCCACGCCGCCCAGGCGACCGGCTCTGCCGCCGATCAACTCGGTGGTGACGGTCTCCGGCTCGGCGGTGCAGCGCATCGGGCAACCCGGCCTCACCGAGAACGACGCCTTGCGCATGTTCCAGACGCTCGTCGAATCGCTGGTAGCGCCGATTACCGCCGCCAACGATCGCCTGGCCGACGAAAACACGCGCCTGCTCGAGCTCGCGCGCATGCAATCGCAGGCCCTGGAAAAGGTGAACGCCGAGCGCGACGTGCTGATGGAGCGTCTGATCGGGCTGCCGGCCGAGATGGGCACCCTCTACGAGCGGCTCGGCGCGCTACAGGCCGAAGTCCACCGCCTGGAGCAGGCAGGTGTGTCGCGCGCCGGCGGCACGCCCCAGGCCGCCATCAAAACCGCTCACATTTCATGGTGGCGCCGGCTATTCGGTTTCGACTAGCGCACCCGTCATAGCCGCGGGCGATACTGGGATCATGATTACTCCGTGTCTCCGTGTCTCCGTGTTAAAAGAGAAAACCTCATCGTCTCCGTGGTGAAACCGTACCCACCATTGCAAGATTGCAGGCGAACGAATGGGCGATCGGCGAGCTGGGCTCCGGCATAACCGCGGCTTCGTGTTGCTGTTCGCCGGGCAGAGCGTCTCATACCTCGGCTCCAGCATTTCGATCTGGGTGCTGCCGCTCACGGCGGCGCTGACCCTGGGCGCCAGTCCCACCCAGATGGGGCTGCTTTCGGCCGCGGGCGCGCTGCCCATCCTGCTGGTCGGTCCCGTCGCGGGCGCCTGGGCCGATCGCGTGCGCCGCCGGCCGCTCCTGATCGCGGCGGACCTGGGTCGAGTCGTGATGCTCGCGTCCATTCCCCTCGCCGCCGCCTTTGGCCGCCTTACCCTGGGCCAGCTCTACGTGGTGGAGATTCTGGCCGGCGCCTTGACCATCACCTTCGACGTGGCCTACCAGGCCCTACTCCCCACCCTGGTCGGCCGCGAAAGCCTGGTGCAAGCCAACAGCGCGATGGAGGCAAGCTCGTCCGTCGCCGGGGTGGCGGGCCCTGGCCTGGCCGGCGTGCTGGTGCAGGTGCTGTCAGGCCCGACCGCGATCCTGGTCGACGCGCTCTCGTTCCTGGTCTCCGCCGTCTCGCTGGGGCTGATCGACGCGCGGGAGCCGGAGCCGCCACCCACAGCCGAGCGGCGCCATGTACGCCAGGAGATTGGCGAAGGACTGCGCGCCGTGGCCGGCCAGCCGGTCGTGCGCGCGCTGATCGTTGGTTCCGGCATCTTCAACCTATTCGACAGCGCGCTGATCGCCGTCTACGTGCTCTATCTGATCCGCACCTTGAACGTCCCCGCCGGCCTGGTTGGGCTGGTCTTCGCGCTCGGCGGGCTCGGCGGGCTGTTCGGCGCCGTGATGGCGGCGCGCGTCGCCCACAGGTTTGGTCTTGCCGCCACCTTGATCGGCAGCGCGATGCTGGCCGGCATCGCCGAGTTGGGCATTGGCGTGGCCACGGGTCCGCTGGCGCTGGCGATGACGATCGTGGTCGCCGGTGAGGGCCTGGTGCAGGTAGGCGCCACGATCTACGGTATCAACAGCCTGAGCCTGCGGCAGGCGATTGTGCCGGACCATTTGCAGGGACGGGTCGCCGCCACCGCCCAGATCGTCTCCCAGGGCGTGATACCGATCGGCGCCCTGGTTGGCGGCATCTGCGCCGATCGCTTTGGACTCAGGCCCACCGTGGTGGCAGCCGGCATTGGCACGATCAGCGCCGGCATCTGGCTGGCCCTATCGCCGGTGCGGACCGTGCGGGCCGGCGAGACGGCCTGGCGATGATACCGGCGCCCAGGACACCTGGGTGCTTGCTAAACGCGCCCGCATTGATTATTGTAAACGAGGCTGTGTACCCCCCATCACGTAAGATGGCGGGCCGGTCGTGGCATCCAAAATGGAATGAATGACGATCGAACCTGCGGCCCTGCCACGGTGGCACGCCGGCCCACGCTATGTGTTGTATCGCTCGGCGTGGAAGCACCCGGCGCGCGGATTCTTGCCGGTCTTCCTGGCGCTGGCCATGCTGATCGCGCCCGTGCAGTTCTGGCAGCGGCAGGCGACGCCCTCACTGCCGTCCCCTGTTCGCGCATTACCCGCAACCGCGCTTCGCAGCGCGGGCCTGCTGCGCCAGAGCGTGCTGCAGCCGAGCGGCGTGGGCGCCACCACCATCAACGCGCTCCCCACGGACCTGCGTACCGCCATCAATGCGTCGGTGCGCGGCGCGGAAGCGCGGGCCTACGCCATTCAGCCGGCGCCCTCGCGGCACTCGAACGGGCTAGCCGCATTGAACCCCCATGCAATGAGCGGGACGCGGTATCAGGCCGCCAACCGCGCGCAGCAGATCGCCGTGACCTTTGACCGGACGGGCGCGAATATCGTCGCGACGAACGCCTCCGGTGGCCGGCCGCCCATTGTCCTCCAGATCGCGAGCGTTGGACGCGGCGCCGTATTCCAGGCACTCGGCGTGGTAGGTCCCGCGCTGAGCGGCGGAACAATCCTGTACCGACATCCTGGCCTGCTGGAGTGGTACCGGAACAGCGCGGCCGGGCTGGAGCAGGGCTTTACGATCGCTCGCGCGCCGAAGGGCCATGCCACGGAGCAGCCGCTGCGCCTCCAGATTGACCTGGCCGGCGCGACCATCGCCGGCGGGAACGGCACCACCCTGCTAGACGACGGCGCCGGCCATCAGCTCCACTACGGTTCGCTGGCGGCGAAGGATGCCACGGGAAGGCGCTTGCACGCCTGGCTTGCGCCTGGCGCGCGGCATGGCGCTGCGGTCGTCAACCTACGGGTCGACGACCGCGGCGCCTCATACCCAGTGACCGTCGACCCGCTCGTGCAACAGGCCAACCTGATTCCATCCGGCACGCCCCATGGTGATTTCGGGTGGTCGGTTAGCACGTCGGATGATGGAAATACGGTACTGGTCGGCAATGGATTCGAAAATGGAGCGTTCGTTTGGTCACGAAACGGCAGCGCCTGGACCGAGGTAAAGCTTGCCGAGACCGGCGGACACGCCGTCGCATTGAACGGTGACGGTACGACCGCAATAGTGACGCGCACGAACAACGCGGACGCATTCGTCTACCGCAAGATCGGCAACACCTGGAGCCTGCAAGTTGATTTGAACACGCTTGTGGTCGCCAACGACGGCTGGTTCGGTACCGGCGCGGCGCTCAGCGATGACGGCAACACGGCAATTGTGGGCGCCAACGGTGCTTCCCACGGCACCGGCGCGGCGTATCTGTTCACGCGCTCCGGCACGGTGTGGACCTTTAAGGCCGAGATCAAGCCGCCCGCGGGCGAGGCCGCGACTTTCGGCGGCGCGGTTGCGTTGAGCGGTGACGCCTCAACGGTTGCGATCGGCGACAGTGAGTCAAACAATGCTCGTGGCGATATCTTGACGTATACGTTTGACGGCACGACCGTGACCTATCAAGCGACCCTTACCAAGTCCACATCCGCGGTCAACGATGAGTTTGGCGATGGGCTGGCGCTCAGCGGCAACGGGAACACGCTGCTGGTTGGAGGGTACAGTACGACGAGCGAGGCGTTTACCCGCGCCGGCGCAACGTGGTCGCCTCAATATACCTTCGCGCAGAGCGGACGGGGAGTAGGGCTGAGTCAGGACGGCAATACCGCCGTGATCGGACAGGGCGGCGGCAACACCGCCGGCTCCGCCCAGGTGTACACACGGAACGGCGTGACCTGGACCCCGGGCGCCATGCTGACGGCGGGCGATTCGTGGACCGGAGATGGGTTTGGTCTGGCCATTGCCCTCAGCGGCGACGCATCCACCGCGTTCGTTGGCGCGCCAAATCTGCATAACGCGAATGTGGCGTCGGGCGCGGTCGACGTGTTCGTGCCGGCCGGCCAGGGCTGGAGCCAACAGCGCGAGCTGCTTGAAAACAGCATCGCTCAGGGCTCCCGGTTCGGTAACGCCGTCGCGTTGAGCGCGGACGGTAACTTTGCCGTCGTCGGCGCCGTGGATGTGGTAAGCGTATTCATCTTCGCGCGTAGTGGCGGGCATTGGAGCCAGCAGGCAGTAATCAACCCCTGTAGCTGCACCGGAGGCACCGGCGACGGCTGGGCGGTCGCCATCAACGCCGGCGGATCCGTGGCTATGGTAGGAAGCTCGATTTCAAGCGTCCGCTTCTATGCGCGCTCCGGCAGTGCCTGGTCGCAAGCGCAGAGCGTATCCACCCCAGGCAACTACGGTGACGGCTTCGGCGCGGCCGTCAGCATTAGCGGCGACGGCACAACAGCGCTCGCCGGCGCCTCTCTGGGAAACGGAAACAAGGGCATCGCCTACATTCTTACTCGAAGTGCCGGCGTCTGGAGCAATACGGCCAGCCTGGCGGCTCCCGCGGGCAGCTCGGGCGATCAATTCGGCGCCGCGGTCTCCCTGAGTGCGGACGGCGGCACAGCGCTCGTAGGCGCGCCACGAACGAACGCGAACAGAGGCTCCGCATACGTATTCACCGGCAGCGGCGGTACGTGGTCGTGGCAGGCCACACTGCGTGCGGCCGCGCCCGCCGGCAACGACCAGTTTGGCATATCGACAGCGCTGGGCCGTGACGGAAGCATGGCGTTTGTGGGCGCGCCGGGGAGCAACAATTACACGGGCGCGGTGATTGGTTTTACCCGGACCGCTGGTATCTGGTCAGCGCCACAAGTCGTCGGTTCTGGAGTTGCGCAAGGCGTGCTCCTGGGTTATGCGTTGGCCGCTGACGGCGCCGGCGACTACGTATTGGCCGCCGCGCCCGGTTCGCAGGTACATGTCCCAGGCGCCGCGAATGCGTTTTCACGTTCCGGCAACACGTGGTCTGCCGATGGATCCACGGTTCTTACCGGCTCTACCAGCCCGGATCCGGCAAGCATGAGCGTGGCGGCCAGCGATGACGGCAACACGTACCTCACCGGCGCGGACAGCGTGAATACCAACGCGGGTGAAGCGCTGATCTTTGTGCGCCCCACGATCGCGGCCACCGCCGGCTCCGGCCAACAAGCCGTGACAAACACGGCGTTCGCCCATAGGCTGCAGGCAACGGTCGCCGACATGCAAGGCAACCCCGTGGGCAGTGGCATTGGCGTCACCTTCACCGCTCCCGGCAGCGGCGCGAGCGGCGCGTTCTCCGGCCCGGGAGCATCAAACGGCGGGCTCGCCGATACCGTGCTCACCGACGCGACCGGTCTCGCCACCGCCGACCCATTTACCGCAAATGGCACAGTCGGTAGCTATGTCGTCAGCGCCGCCATGGCCGGAGCGGCCAGCGCGCCGTTTAACCTGCGGAACGTGCCGGCATTGGATACCGCAACCCCGACGCCGACCGCCGTGCCCGGCAGCGGTACATTGACCGGCTCCGGCGCGGTGCCGTCAGGTCCGATCGACCTCACCAGCCAGGGCAGCCTCGATTGGGCGCACTGGGGTCATACCAGCACCACGAGCTTCGAGCACAAGGCGGGGGTCAGCCAACAGATCTCCAACTTCAGCCTGCCCAACGGCGGCGCCACCGGCCACTACGCCCTCTATCCCAGCGGCTATACGTGGAGCGACGGCACGCCGATCGCCGGCGCCACCAGCGTCTATGGGGTGTACCTCACCGGGCAGGGCCATGCCTTTAAGCTCACCGTCCCCGCCGATAACCTGGCCACCCGCACTCTGCGGCTCTACGTCGGCCAGTACCAGGTGGCGACCCAGTTCACCGCCACGCTCTCGGACGGCAGCGCCGCGCCGTACAGCGATACCTTCGACATCGGCTTGAAAGCCTCCGCCCGCGACTATACCATCAACTACCGGGCGGGCAGTCC
>JANWHV010000112.1 GCA_025450255.1 Chloroflexota bacterium
CGCGCATCGCCCTGCCGGCGGCCGGGTCGTCTTCGACGGCGCCGAGATCACTGCTATCCCGGCGCATCGACGCGTCCGGCTCGGCATTGCCCTGGTGCCCGAGGGCAGGCGACTCTTTCCCGGCCTGACCGTGGAAGAGAACCTGCTAACCGCGGGCGCGCGCGGCAGACCCGGCCCCTGGAACGTCGAGCGCGTGCTAGAGGCGTTCCCCCTGCTGCGCCCGCTGCGCAAGCGAGCGGCGGCGACACTGTCCGGCGGCCAGCAACAGGCCGCCGCGATCGGGCGGGCGCTGATGAGCAACCCGCGCCTGTTGCTCCTCGACGAAGTGTCGCTCGGCCTGGCGCCGATCGCGGTGGAGAGCGTGTATGCCTCGCTCCGGTCGCTGATTGAAAGTGGCGCTACAATCCTCCTGGTCGAACAAGATCTGGGGCGGGCGATGGCAGTCGCGACGCGCGTCGTCTGCATGTTGGAGGGCAGGGTGGTGCTTGAGGGGGCGACGGGGGATTTGACTCGCGACCAGATCACCGCCGCCTACTTCGGGCTCCGCCGCGAGGCCGACAGGGAGCGCGCCTGATGGTCTGGGTAAACGCCGTCGTCCAGGGTGTGATGCTCGGCGGTCTCTATGCGCTGTTTGCCTGTGGGCTCTCACTGATGTTCGGCGTGATGCGCATTATCAACCTGGCTCACGGCGATATCGCCGTCCTTGGCGCCTATCTGATCTGGGTCGTGGTCGAGCACAGCGCGATGTCGCCCTTCCTTGCCGCCGTGTTGGTGCTGCCGATCATGCTTGTGGTTGGCTACGTGCTACAGATTTTACTGCTCGAACGCAGCCTTCAGGCCGGCCCGCTGATACCGTTGCTGACCACCTTCGGCCTCGCCATCGTCATTCAGAACGCGCTGCTGCAGGTATTTTCACCGGACGTGCAGTCCCTGGGCGGCAACGCCGGCGTGATTACCACCATGAGCTGGCAAATTACCGATGAGCTATCGATACCGGGCCTGGGCGTTCTGACCCTGATCGTGGCGATCGCCGCGCTGAGCGGCCTTCAGCTTATGCTGTCGCGGACCTGGCTCGGCCGCGAAATGCGGGCCACGGCGCAGGATCCCGAGACCGCTCGGCTTGTGGGCCTCAACGCGCGCGACATCTACGCCCGCGCCACCGCCATCGCCGTGGCGACGGCCGCGCTGGCCGGCCTCTTTCTCGCCGTCCGTTCATCGTTCGATCCCTCGAGCGGTCCCACCCAACTGATCTTCGCCTTCGAGGCGGTCGTTATTGGCGGCTTCGGCTCGCTCTGGGGAACGCTCGCGGGCGGGATCGTGCTCGGCGTCGCCCAGGCGATCGGCGCCCAGATCGATGCCCAGTACTCCATCCTGGCTGGACATCTGGTGTTCCTTGCCGTGCTTGCCTCGGGCCGGGGCGGCCTCCTGGTCGGCAGGGAAGGGCGGGGATGAGCAATCTGGGAATCGAGGCGCCTGGCGCGCGCTACCGCGTGCAGCGCTGGACAACCCTTTCCTATGCCGCGACCGCCGGCGTCGTGGCGCTGATCGTCGCGCTCGCCTTTGTCCCCATGATTTTCGGCGCCACTATTACCCAACAGATGACCTCCCTCCTGATCCTGGTGATCATGGCCGTGATGTGGAACGCGTTAGCCGGATACGGCGGGCTCGTCTCCGTCGGCCAACAGGCCTACGTCGGTCTCGGCGCCTACGGCACCATCTATCTGACGCAGCGCGATGTCCAACCGTATGTGGCCATGGTGCTCGCCGCGATCGGGGCCGGCCTTATTGCCGTGCCAACCTCGTTCCTGGTGCTCCGCTTGAAAGGCGGCCAATTCGCCATCGGCACCTGGGTCGTGGCCGAGGTGTTCGCTCTGCTTGTTGTTCTCGACCAATCGCTGGGAGGCGGCACGGGAATCTCGCTCACCACCCTCAACGTCTATAGCCCTGCCGACCGCCAGACCTATACCTACTGGTTGTCGTTGGCTATCACCGTGGTGCTGCTCACGGTGGGATTCTTTCTCTTGCGCAGCAGGCTTGGCGCCTCGCTGCAGGCAATCCGCGACGACGAAGAGGCCGCGGCATCGGTCGGCGTCCCGGTGATGCGCGCCAAGCGCATCCTCTTCATTCTGGCCGCGGTCGGCTGCGGCGCCGCCGGGGCGCTGACCCTGGCCAACACCCTGTTCATTCAAGCCACATCCGTCTTTTCCGTGCAATTGTCGGCGTACATGATCTTCATCGTGCTGGTCGGGGGGCTCGGCACCTTCGAGGGGCCGATCGTTGGCGCGATCGCCTTCTACCTGATCCAGAATCAATTCGCCGATGCCGGCGCCTGGTACCTGGTGGGCCTGGGCGCCACCGCGATCGCCTTCGCCCTTTTTCTGCCGCGCGGGCTGTGGGGTACCGTCGAGTCACGGTTCCACCTGCGCCTCCTGCCGCTCGGCTACGTGCTGCGGACGGCGGCGCCCGATGTGACCGTACGCCACGGAGGTGTACCATCATGGGAGACCGGCGCGGATCCGCCCCCCGGCGCTGAATCCGCCGCCAGCCGGACAGCAAGTGAACGCAATCAGGAGGATCTCAACCGGCATGGATCGCGGCCCACGCCGCCCGAGCCATCGGAAGTCGAGTGAGCATGCGGCAGTACGGGCAATAGCACGAGAGGAGGAGCGCGGCAATGTCGACATTTCGCGCCGACGCGATCGGAAGCCTGCTGCGCCCGGCGTATCTGAAGGAGGCGCGCGCCCGTTTCGAGGCTGGGGAAATGGGCGACGCCGCGTTCAAGCAGGTCGAGGACCGTGCCGTGGACGAGGCAATCGCGCTCCAGGAGGCGTCCGGTCTCGACGTCGTCACCGACGGCGAGATGCGCCGCTACGCCTTTTTCGGGCATTTCATCGACGCGGTCGAAGGCTTCGACAAGTTCGGTGGCTGGGCGATCCCATTCCACGATGAACAGGGCCACGAGATCGTCTTCAAGCGCCCGGTCGTCGTCTCGCGTCTGCGGCCCCGGCGGCACCTCTGCGCCGAAGAGTTCAGCTACCTGCGCGCCCGCGCCGCCCGCCCGGCCAAGGTCACCCTGATCAACGCGCAACAAGCGGCCGCCTATTATGATGCCGAGCGCTCCCGCGACGCCTATGCCACCATCGACGCCTACCTTGCCGACGTGGTGGACATTCTGCGCGCCGAGGTACGGGAGCTGGCTCGACTGGGTTGCACCTATATCCAGTTAGACGCGCCGCAGTATGCCGGGCTGCTCGACCCCGCTATCCGCGAGGGCTACAGGCAGCGCGGCAACGATCCCGACCGCTTGCTCGATCGCTGCATCGAGCTCGATAACGCCGTGATTGGCGATCATCCAGGCGTGGTGTTTGGTGTCCATCTCTGCCGCGGTAACAACCAGAGCAAGTTCTACGCCAGCGGCGGTTACGAGCCGATCGCCGCCCAGGTGTTCCGGCGCACCCGGTTCGGCCGCTTCCTGCTCGAGTACGACGACGAGCGATCCGGCGGCTTTGAGCCGCTGGCGCAGGTACCCTCGGACCGCACGGTGGTGCTCGGCCTGGTAACGACCAAGAAGCCGGCATTGGAGGCGGCGGACGCCCTCAAGCGGCGCATCGAGGAGGCGTCCAGATACGTACCGCTGGAGCGGCTCGCCCTGAGCCCGCAGTGCGGCTTCGCCTCCACGCTGGAAGGCAACCTGCTCACGCCTGCCGATCAAGAGGCGAAGCTCCGCCTGGTGTCCACCGTGGCGCGTGATGTGTGGGGTACGTCCTGATGGGCGCGCCCACCCCGCCATGCCGGCGGATTGCGTCCCTGGCGACCCGGAACGGCTGAGAGGGAGACACGCCAATGCGCGCGCGAATCGCCATTATCGGCGCCGGCCCCGCTGGGCTGATGCTCGGCCGGCTCCTGCGGCGCCAGGGCGTGGACTCGATCGTTCTCGAACGCCGCGACCGCGCCTACATTGAGCGGCGGCTGCGCGCCGGCGTGCTTGAGCAGACCACGGTCGACTTGCTCGACGAAGCGGGAGTGGGCGAGCGCATGAAGCGCGAAGGGTTGGTGCACCACGGCATTAACCTCCAATTCGAGGGCGTGCGCCATCGCATTGCCCTGAGTGATCTGACCGGCGGGCAGGCGATCACCGTCTACGGCCAGCAGGAGGTAGTCAAGGATCTCATTGCCGCCCGCCTGGCGACCGATGACCCGATCCTCTTCGAGGTCGAGGACGTGAGCCTGCACGACATCGCCGGCATGAGACCGCGTGTCAGCTTCCGCCACAACGGTATGGACCACGAGATCGCGTGCGACTACGTCGCGGGCTGTGACGGCTTCCACGGCATCTGCCGGCCGTCCATCCCCGCGGAGGCGCTGGCGGTCTACCAGCGGACGTACCCCTTTGCCTGGCTCGGCATCCTCGCCTCCGCGCCGGTCACCACCAATGAGCTGATCTACGCCTACCACGAACGCGGCTTCGCGCTGCACAGCATGCGCTCGCCCACGCTGTGCCGGTTGTATCTCCAATGCCCGCCCGACGACCGGGTCGAGAACTGGTCCGCCGACCGCATCTGGTCGGAGTTGCACGCGCGCCTGGAGATGCATGACGGCTGGCAGCTAACCGAGGGCCCGATCCTGGAAAAGAGCATGACCCAGATGCGCAACATCGTGCATGAGCCGATGCAATTCGGGCGCCTCTTCCTGGCCGGAGACGCCGCGCACGTGGTGCCGCCCACCGGAGCCAAAGGTATGAACCTGGCAATCGCGGATGTGAAGGTGCTCGCCGAGGCCCTGGCCGCCTGGTACGGCGCCGGTCGCGACGACCTGCTGGCGGCCTATTCGGCGGCCTGCCTGCGTCGGGTCTGGCGCGCCGAGCACTTCTCCTGGTGGATGACCTCGATGTTGCACCGCTTCCCCGATGACGACGGCTTCCAGCAGCGACTGCAGGTGTCGCAACTCCGCTACACCGTCGGCTCGCGCGCGGCCGCGACCAGCCTGGCCGAGAATTATGTCGGCCTGGCGCACGTATGAAGGAGGCGGTGATGGACTCACGCTACGACGAGGGGATGCGCGTTCGTCGCGCCGTGCTGGGCGACGCGCACGTCGACCGGGCCGATGCCGGCACGACCGCGTTCGACGCGCCGTTCCAGCGCTTCATTACAGAGACGGCATGGGGAACGGTATGGGCAGGCCCCGACCTCGACCGGCGCACGCGCAGCCTGATCACCATTGCCGTCCTCGCCGCCCTCGGGCGGCACGAGGAGTTGGCCCTGCACCTGCGTGCCTGCGCGAATACGGGCGCCACGCCGGAGGAGGTGCGCGAGGCGCTGCTGCACGTGGCAATCTACGCCGGCGTGCCGGCCGCCAACAGCGCCATCGCCCTCGCCAAGGACATCCTGACCGGCGGCGCGGGGAACGCGCTGTCCGAGCAGCCAACAGGGGAGGACCGCCAATGATCACCACCATCGGGGAGATCGTGCGGGGCGATCGCGCGGTCTTCCCACCCTATCTGTATGAGGCGTATCGCTCAACCATGAGGCGCGCCCCCGCCCAGCCGCTGGTGGACGTGCCGCTCACGCTCTCGGAGTTGACCGGACCCGGGCCGGCGATCGGCGCCATCACCGCCGAGGATGCCGATCTCACGCGCAACGCCGGGACCGGAGGCGAGGCGATCGGCCAGCGCATTATCGTCACCGGCCGCGTGCTCGACGAACACGGCGCTCCCGTGCCGCGCACGCTGCTCGAGATCTGGCAGGCCAACGCGGCGGGACGCTACATCCACCGCAACGACCTGTGGCCCGCGCCGCTCGACCCCAACTTCCTCGGCATTGGCCGCTGCCTGACCGACGACCAGGGCGTCTACCGCTTCCTTACCATCCGACCGGGCGCCTACCCCTGGAAGAACCATGCCAACGCCTGGCGCCCCGCGCACATCCATTTCGCGCTGTTTGGCCCTGCCTGGATCTCCCGCCTGGTCACGCAGATGTAGTTCCCCGACGACCCGTTGCACGCGCTCGACCCAATCCTCGGCTCCGTACCCGCGGCGGCGCGGCCCCGCCTGATCGCGTCCTACGACCACGACGTGACGGAGCCCGAATGGGCGCTGGGCTGGCGCTGGGATATCGTCCTCCGCGGCCCGCGCGCC
>JANWHV010000113.1 GCA_025450255.1 Chloroflexota bacterium
ATGGCCGGCTTCCGGCGGCCGAATGGCGCGCCGTACGTGATGTTGCCCGACGTGTTCGTGCATCCCCTCGCCAATCCCCGGCCCGCCAGCGGCCAGGTCTTGACGTTCCCAGAAGTGGGCGTGCCGCTGCTGGCCATCGAGGTGTTGAGCGCCACGACCTATCGCCAGGACCTGGACGAGCGGAGCGGCAAAGCCTGGAGTTACGCGGAGGCAGGGGTGGCGGAGTATCTGGTGGTGGACCACGACCGCCAGTACATGGCGGAGCCGGTGCAGGCGTTGCGTCTGATGGACGGACGCTGGGCGCCCTGGCCGCCGGATCCGGTTGGGCGATGGACAAGCGCTCATCTGGGCGTCTCGTTCGCCTTTGACGGGCTCTACCTGCGGGTCTACGACGCGGCGGGGCGTGCCGGACGAGGCGGACGCCATGCTCCGCGATCGCGACCAGCGTCTGGCCGCACGGGACGAGCGTTTGCGGCGCGCCCGCGCCTTGCTTGAAGCGGGCGATCTTGAGGCGCTGCGTGACGTGCTGGAGTCGGACGATTCCGAACTCGGCTGACCCGAACTAGCCGCGGCGGGCATCTGGCGCAATGACCTGACCATAGGCAGATGTAGATGGAGCCGGGGGACATCCCCTATCCCCCATCTTGGTGATTGGCGTGAATCTCAGGATGTACCACGATGGGTGTGATGAACGATCTTGCCCTCAACCACGACGCCAGCCAATCACCTGAGGCGCGCATCGATGCCGTGCCGGAATCGATCATGGAGAACACCGAGTTTTTCTCCCTGCTGTCCCATGAGCTGCGTACGCCGCTGGCCACGATCAAGGGCTTTGCCCAGATCCTGATCGCGCATTGGGACGAGATACCGGAGGAGCGGCGCCGCCGGCACGTGGAGCAGATCCTGCGCTCGACCGTGCGCCTGGAACGCCTGGTCGGCGATCTCTCACTCTCGTCGCGCCTGGTGGATGGCGTTTCGCTGCAGCAGGGTGATATCGAGGCAGGCGATGTGATCGCGCAGGCAATTGACGAGGCACAGGCACTGTACCCCAACCGCCGCTTCCTCGGCGATTCCCTGGCCGCGCCCTCGCGGCTGCGGGCGGACCGCGATCGCCTGCTGCAGGTATTGGTGAATCTGCTCGATAACGCCGCCAAGTATTCGCCGGCCGCCGAGCCGATTACCGTCCTCTGTCGCTTCGACGATCGGCAGGCGCGCATCGAGGTCCATGATGCCGGGACCAGCCTGACCCTCGAGGAGCAGGCGCATCTGTTCACGCGCTATGGGCGGCTAAAGCCGCTCAAGCAAGAAGGCGGCGCGCTCGCGGGCTCCGGGCTCGGCCTCTATATCTGCAAGGGCCTGGTGGAAGCGATGGGCGGCCACATCGGTATTGAAACCGGCGATAGCGGTTCCGGCAATACATTCTGGTTCACGCTGCCCCGCGCCTCTGATTGACACGTAGGGCGCGCGGCCCTACCATTGCTGCGTGTTCCACTCGTGGCCCTCGGGCCCTTCCAGCCTTCGTGCCCGGCTGGCCCCGCGTGCCGGCGCAGCGTGGTGGCCGCCGCTCCTTCTCTTGATCCTCCCGATCCTGCTGTTCCATCGGGGCCTGGGCACGGGGACGCCGCCATTTGGCGGCGATATCGTGAGCCTCAACTATCCGTTGCTGGTCTTTCTCAAACGCCAGCTTGCGCAGGGACTGCTCCCGCTCTGGAATAACCAGGCCGGCGGCGGATACCCATTGGTGCCGTTCAGCGGGCTCATCGCCTACCCTCCGATCTGGCCGCTCCACTGGATGGATACCCGCGACGCTATCACGGTGCTGGATATGGCGCACCTGGCGATCGCCGGTCTTGGCGCCTATACGCTGGCGGGCGTCACCGGCGCCAGCCGCGTTGGCCGCGTGATTGGCGCCCTGGCGTTCATGCTCTCCGGATTCATAATCGGCCATCTCTACGCGGGGCACCTGCTGGAGCTGGGGGTGATCGCCTGGATGCCCTGGGTCTACTTCGCCGCGCACCGACTGCTGGAGCGGCCCGGCCTTCACGCCGCCCTGTGGCTGGGCTTGTTCGCCGGGTTGCAGTTGCTGGCTAACGGCCTCGGCTTCCTGGTGTTCACCATCTATCCGGTCGGCGTTTTGCTGGCCATTGGCCTTGTCGTCCGTGCCCGCGCCGATGGTCGGGATGCGGCGCGGCTGCTGGGCTTCATCGCCGTAAGCGGCGCCGTAGCGCTGGGCCTGGCGGCGGTGATCGTGCTGCCCTTCGTACAGTCGCTGGGCTGGAGCATACGCGCCGGTGGGCTCGATTTCACGGGCGCCAGCAAGATTTCGCTGCTGCCCGCCGCGCTGCTGATGGCTTTCTCGCCGGACGCGGTAGGTACCGGCCCGGATAACACCTATTGGCTCGACCAGTTCAGCCTCCATTACGGCTACTGGCATGAGTTCGCGCTCTATGTCGGTCTGTTGCCCTTGCTGGCCGCCGGCGCCGCCTGCCTGTACCGCCGAGGCGTTCCACAGGCGCGTTTCTACGCCTGGCTGGCGGCGGTTGGGCTGGTGCTGGCCTTCGGCAAGTACACCCCCATCTATGGCGTGCTTTTCCACCTGCCCGGCTTGAGCCTGGTACGGGTGCCGGCCCGCTGGCTGCTGGTCTGCATGCTTGGCATGGCGGTGCTGACCGGTCCCGGCGTCGACTGGCTCCTGGCGCAACGATCGGGCGCCCGAAACCTCTGGCGATCGCTTCGCGTCCCGCTTCTCGGCGCCGCCGCGCTGATCGCGGTGCTGGTTATTGGCTTGCAGGTGGAGTACATGCGGCAAGGTCACATCGACCTGCAGCCGAAATTCTTTGATACCGTGCTGCCCGCCGCCGGCCGCTTCCTGTTGTTTGGCGGCTTCCTGGTCCTGCTGCTCTCGTGTCATGCCGAGCGGCTGATCCGGCCCGAGGCGACGGCTGCTTTCTTGCTTGCGTTCACGCTGCTCGATCTGTGGGTCGCCGATACCGGCTCTATCTTGTTCCTGGACCCGTCGTCCTATTACCAGCCCACGACAGTGAGTACGCTGCTCCGCCCGGATGCCGACACCTATCGCGTGCTCACGATCAACGATCGAGCGATGCCCTACAGGCAGGGGATGGTCAGCGGCGATATCTATGACGCCGAGGATTTCGCGCCCGTCACCCTCCGCCCGTTCTATACGGTCACCCACCCGCAGAGCCTGGACAAGCACTTCCAGATCTCAAACGCCGACGCCCGCGACCTGATCACCTGTTACGACCAGCGCTTCGCCACGTTGCTCGGGATTAGCGAAGTAGTGACCGCCGCGCCATTCAGCAGCCGGCGGTTCTGCCTGCCCGGCACGGGCGATCCGCAACTGACGCTTCGCTCGGCGGTGGTGGCCGAGCGCTGGGTCCTGCCCAACGGCACAAGCTGGAACCCCACCTGGTTCCAGGGCATAGCCTATATATATAGGAATACATCGGCCCTGCCGCGCGCCTTTCTGGTGCCCGCGAGCGGCGCCGTGGCCACCCCCTCGGCGAGCGCGCAGTTGCACGCGGTGCTGAAGCCGGGCTTCGACGGCGCGCACCGCGTACTCTACGATCCCCAGGGCAGCGGCGCCCCGCCTGGCCTCGGCGCCGCGCAGAGCTTCTGGGCCACGCTGCTCCGGCCGGCGGCGGCCGCCTTTCCCGCCGACCTGGGGCCGGGGCAGGCGCGCGTGGTGTCCGATACAGGCAATAGCGTGCAAGTGGCCGTGAATGCCGCGGCGCCCTCGTATCTGGTCCTGGACGATACCTACTACCCAGGCTGGCAACTGTGGATAGACGGCAAGCCGGCCGAGATCCATCAGGCCGACTACGTGTTGCGTGCCGCCGGCGTGCCCGCCGGACGGCACATGCTGGTGTTCACCTATGCGCCGCTCTCCTATTTGGCGGGCCTGCTGCTTTCAGCCGGCACGGCCGTGCTGGTGGCGCTGGGACTGGCATGGCCTTTCGCGCGGCGACTTCGCCGGGCGACGGCCGTCGCGCCGGTTTCGCCGGCAGTATCCGCGGACACGGCGGCCTTGGCCGCGACTCCTACCGGTAGCGCGGCCTCCTGATAGGCGCGGGCGCCCTCGGCGTCGCCGGCGCAGAGCAGGGCGGCGGTACGGATGCGAATAATCTCCTGTTCCGCCCCTTCGTCCGGCGTTTCCAGAATGGCGGGGATACCGGCCAAACCCGGGTGTGTAAGCCAGGCGGCAAGCCCCTCGTAGCCGATATGGCCCTGGCCCAGGTAGGTGTGCTGGTCGCGGTGGCTGCCCAGGGGGACGGGAGAGTCGTTGACGTGCAGCACGCGCACGTGGCGAAGGCCGATGGCCCGATCGATCTCGCTCACCGCGTGGTCCACGCCGGCCGTGGTGGTCAGGTCGTATCCGGCGCCCCAGAGGTGCGCCGTATCGATGCAGACGCCGATGTTCGGGTGATCGGCAGCGCGGATCAGTCCGCCCAGCGCGTCAAGGCTGGCGCCCATGGAGTTCCCGGCCCCTACATTGTTCTCCAATAGGAGATAGAGCCAGCCAGGCAAGTCGTCGAGCGCGGTGTGAGCGGCGGCGATCAGGCGCGCCGCGCCCGCCTCCGTCCCTGTTCCCTTGTGGCTGCCGAGGTGCACGGTAATGAACGGCGCCCCCACTTCCACGCCTCGGGTGAGCGCGTTCCGTATCCCTTGCGTGGAGTTGGCATAGAGATACTGATCCGGGGAGGCCATATTGATCAGATAGGGCGCGTGGATGGTGAGCGGCGCCACCCCCGCGTCGGCCCAGCCGGTCCGCGCCGCCGCGGCGCGTTCAGGCGAGAGAGGCGCATGATGCCAGCCCTTGGGATTGCCGGGGAAGATCTGGACCGCGGTGCAGCCAAGCTGCTTGGCCACGGCGATCGGCCCCCTCGCGCCCGATCCTGAACCCAGGTGGCGGCCAAGCGGGCGTGTCGGCGGCGGGATGCGCATGATGGGCACGGCCGTTTTTGCGTGCATCGCGAGGAGCCTCCCAAGTACCTGTCGGATCATCTAAAGTGCGGCGGGACGAGCACGTGTTCGACGTGCCTTCAAGGGTTGGATATCGATGTAGGCAGTTGGATCAGGTGAAGAGATCCGCCACGGGGTACTGGAAACCCGGTAGCACTGCTCCTCCATCCAGCAGATCGCCTTCACCAAGCGTTGCCCGAGGCGCGACGTCTCCCTGAAGCCACACATCGACCTCACGGCGCGTTGGCCAGACCATCCACAGTAGCTGTACGCCGGCCGCCAGCCAGAGACGTGCTTTCTCGTTCATGCCAGGGCGGTATTGGCTGGGCGATGCGACCTCCACCACCAGATCAGGGGCCAGACGAGGAGATTCGCTTGAGCCTGTCGCCGGCGTGCGGTCCGCGCGCACGAAAGCAATATCCGGCGCGATAATCGTCGTGCCCTCGTCGTCGGTCTGCGTGATATCGAAGCC
>JANWHV010000114.1 GCA_025450255.1 Chloroflexota bacterium
CGGCTCATGCTGGAACGGATCGCTCTGGCGCCGGGAGAGGCGGTCCTCGACGTGGGCTGCGGTCCCGGGACCGATGTGTTCGCCATGGGGGAACTCGTCGGTCCGGCTGGCCGTCTGGTAGGGCTCGACGCGAGTGAGGTCATGATCGCCGAGGCCCGACGACGCGCCAAGGAAGTCCATGCCCCCATTACCTTTGAGGTCGGAGAGGCGCGGGCCCTTCCCTTCCCGGACGGCACGTTCGACGTGTGCCGCGCCGAACGTCTGCTGGAGCATCTCCCCGATGCCGAGCGGGCCCTCGCGGAGATGGTGCGGGTCACCCGCCCCGGTGGCCGGATCCTCGCCTTCGATTTCGACTGGGACACCCTGATCATCGACCACCCAGACAAGGAAACCACGCGAACCATCGTCCGATCCTACTCCGACTCGATACGGAACGGGTGGATCGGTCGGCAGCTCCCGCGCCTCTTCAAGGAGCAGCACTTGGAGATACTCTCCCTCGATCCGGTGCAGGTCTTTGTCCACTACGCGATGGCCGAACTCTTCCTCGGCAGTCACCTCACAGTGCTCCAGACAAGTGGAACGCTCTCTGCCAGTAGGGCTCGGCAGTGGTGGGAGTACTTGCAACATGCGGACGAGCACGGGACGCTGCTGATCAGCTTCACGACCTTCATCATCGTCGGCGCCAAGAACTGATCCTTGACGGCGACCGACACGGCCATTACACCATGGTTGCGACAGCGGGGTCGCCGTGAGGAGGTGCCAGCGGATCATGACGACACGAAAACGAAAGACCCTGATCGTTTGCCGAACCTCTCATGAAGCAATCCATCGTGGGGGCGTGACACGACAGGCAACCTCGGCGTGAATCACTGGAGAGCCGCGTGCAGGAAAAGCTTGCAAGCGCGGTTCGGAGGGGGGCCGACAGAAGCGGCGGAATGGTGTAGTATAGGGCGGGCTGGAGCATGCGCTATCGATTCGCGCGCCGACCGGAGCCGCGCGAGTGAGCCCGCGACCATGGGCGCGTGATGAGGGTACGGAGGTTAGGGAGGCCATCAATGGTACAGGATGTGGGCACGGCACCCAGCGCGCAGGAGTTGCCGTCGCACGAGCAGCTCCGAGAACTCCAGCGGCTCATGGGTGGCTATCGCGTGTCGCAGGGGATCTATGTCGTGGCACGACTCGGGATTGCCGACCTCCTGAAGGACGGCCCGCTGAGTAGCGACGCGCTAGCCGAGGCGACGGGGATGTGTGGGCCAGCCCTCTACCGCCTGTTGCGCTTCCTGACTGGTGTCGGGCTCTTCCGCGAGGTGGCTCCGGGTCACTTCGCCTTGACACCACTCGGCGCCGGTCTACGCATCGACGTCCCCGAGTCCCTGGCCCATACCGTGCTGATGCTCCTCGACGACGCGCATTGGTCCGCGTGGGGGCAACTGCGATACAGTGTGCAGACCGGAAAGACGGCCTTCGGCCATGTCCACGAGATGGAATTCTTCGACTACATTGGCCAGCACCCTGCGTCCGTGGCGGTCTTCCACCGGGCGATGACGAGCAGTACGGCGCGCTCCGGTGCCGCGATCACGCAGGCGTACGACTTCGCCGGGATCCGGCGGCTGGTCGATGTCGGCGGCGGCCACGGCCTGTTCCTCGCCACGATCCTCCAGGCGCATCCGGCCATGCGGGGTGTGCTGTTTGACCGACCCGAGGTGATCCAGGGCGCGACGACGACCCTGGAGGCGGCGGGCGTTGCCGACCGCTGCGAGATAGTCGGCGGCGACTTCTTTGCCACCGTCCCGCCGGGCGGCGATGCGTATCTGTTGCGCCAGATCATCCACGATTGGGACGACGCGCAAGCAGCCGCGATCCTTACCCACTGCCGTCGCGCGATGCGGGCGTCAGGCAGGCTCCTTGTGATCGAGCGCGCGGTTGCGCCTGACCATAGCCAGGGCCCGGGAGTGCTGCACCTCGATATGGAGATGCTGGTCAACCTCGGGGGCGTGCAGCGCACCGATGCGGAATACGGCACGCTCTTCGAGGCCGCGGATCTGGAGCTATGCGCCATCGTTCCGCTTGGCGACGCCGACCAATTCAGCGTCTATGTGGGGATAGCGACCACAGTGGCAGAAGGCGACCTTTCCGTCGCCAGGGGTCATCGATGAGCGCGAGTTCCGGCGCTTCCCCGATCTCTCGGGTGACGCTCGGTTCAGTGGCGCCTATGTGCTCATCTTCGACAGCGCCAAGGACGAGCAGGCCAGCCTGTTGCAGATGGCCGACATCCTTCGCCCACGCTTTGCCTCAAAGTCCCGCGCACGCGACCGCCCAGCTGGCGTTATCCCGAAGTCCTGGGTGGTGCGACAACCGCCGCCGAGCCGCTGGAAGAGCACTGCCTTGCTGATACCCTGTCACCGCCTGCTGTAGGCGTATGGACACCCCGCGGTGCGCTTTTTCCCTTGTCCTCGGCTGCTGAATTAGAATGCCTGCCCTGCAACGTCGTCAACCATCGCCTGCGGGCCGGCATGATCGGGCGGGCTACCGCCATCGAAGGGCGTGCCGGTCAGACTGGGGTTGCCCAGCACCTGTTGCGCCACTTTGAGATCCGAGAACCACATTCCCAGGTGGTTGAGCTGGATGCCCGAAGCCGTTGCGTTGCCATCCAGGCTGAACACATTGGGGAACCGCCCATCGAGCGCCATGGCCTGGAAGGCGATGCAGTTGAAGGTCACCTCGCCCGTGCCGTCGTCGCGCGTGCGCAGATCCAACACATATATTGGAAAATCTTCTCGCCGTTTGCCCGGATCGGCGCCAGCGTGTGGGCTCGGAGGCACGCGGCGACGGGATTCATGGCCGCCGAGGCCACGCTTGGTGCCGCCACTACCGGCTGAGCCAGTGGGTTGCCAATGTCCGCGGCCTGTTGCACGGCAAGCACGAGCATGCAGCCGAGTGCCACATAGGCGAACGATTTTGCCCCTAATAGGTTGTTCATGAATCCGCTCCTCACAACTCGAAGTCGTTGGTTTTATGCACGGAGTTAGATTTTTCGTCAGCGTCGTTGAGCAAGAAAAGGCACACGATACACAGGATTACCACCACGAGTGTCATGTCCGCTCTCCCTTCGATGCTTGGATGCCGCAGCTCTAGTCAGGCGACTAAGCGTATTGTGCGCGCAAGAGCGTACGTTTACCCCCGACAATCCAAACAAGCGCCCCATACAATCGACCCACACAATGCGAATTCGTACATGACCGTGGTATTCGAGAGCGTATGCTACGATTGGGATCAGGCTGCACTCGACACCGCGGTGCCGCCAGATAGGCGCCACGACGCGAGGTGAGCAGAACCATGAGCAGCGAACAACCGCTGACCTTCGGGGCGCTCTTGAAGCGCTACCGAGTGGCGGCCGGGCTCTCGCAAGAAGCGCTGGCCGAGCGGGCGGGCCTGACCGCCCAGGGCATCGGGGCGCAGGAGCGAGGGTTGCGCCAGACCCCGCATCGCGATACGGTGCGGATGCTGGCGGAGGCGCTGGGGCTCTCGCCCGAGGAGCGCCGCGCCCTGGAAGCGGCGGTGCAACGGCGGCAGGGCCCAGCCGCCGCGCCCAGCCCAACCCCTGCCGGTCCCGCGCCCATCCTGCCGGTCGTGCTCACTCCCCTGATCGGGCGGGAACGCGAAGTGGCGGAGATCGAGCGTGTATTACGGCAGGAGGACCGGCGCCTGCTCACGCTGACTGGGCCGGGCGGCGTGGGCAAGACTCAGCTAGCCGTGCGAGCTGCTGCCGGACTGGTCAAGCTCTTCTCGGGAGGCGTCGTCTTCGTAGCCCTTGCTCCCCTGAGCGATTCCAGCCTGGTCTCCACGACTGTCGCGCGGACGATGGGGTTGCGGGAGTCCGGCGAGTCTTCTCTTCGCGACGGCCTAATCGAGTACCTGCGGGAGCGGCGCCTGCTGCTGGTGCTCGACAACTTCGAGCACGTCACCGCGGCCGCGCCCCTCGTGGCGGATCTTCTCGGCGCGTGCCCGCGGCTCAAGGTGCTTGTGACCAGCAGGGCGCGCCTGGGCCTGCGAGATGAGCAGGAGATAGTAGTCTCACCACTGGCGCTACCCGACCCCACGGGCCAGTCAAACCTCGCGGACGTGGTACGGTCTCCGGCCGTGGCCCTCTTCACCGAGCGCGCCCACGCCGTCAAGGCGGACTTCGCGCTCACGAACGCTACCGCGTCCGCGGTGGCCGAGATCTGCCGGCGCCTGGACGGCCTCCCGCTCGCGATCGAGTTGGCCGCGCCATGGGTCAAGCTCCTGCCGCCGCCGGCCTTGTTGGCGCGACTGGACCAGTGTTTGCCGCTATTAACAAGCAAGGCCCCGGATCTGCCGCCGCGCCAGCGGGCACTGCGCGACACCATCGCCTGGAGCTACGATCTTCTAGAGACTAGTGAACAGAGCCTTTTCCGGCGCCTGGCCATCTTCGTGGGCGGATGCGCCCTGGAGGCCGCGGCGACAGTGTGCGTGGATGGGGCGCGGCGGGATCCGGTGGCCGGAGAAGCGCGGGGAGACATCGCGCTCTTAGAAGACCTGGTATCACTGGTAAACAAAAGCTTGCTGCGCCAGGAGGAGCATCTCGATCCGCGCACGGCCATGCCCGAGCCGCGCTTGCTGATGCTGGAGACGGTGCGAGAGTTTGGCCTGGGCTGTCTTGCCGCCAGCGGTGAAATGGACACCCTGCGTGGCCGGCACGCCGCCTTCTTCCTGGCGCTGGCGGAGGAGGCGTCGCCGCGGTTGCGTGGACCGGCGCAGCGCGCGTGGCTGGAGCGCCTGGACCTGGAGCACGACAACTTGCGGGCTGCGTTGAGCTGGACACAGGAGAGCGGCGAGGCTGAGCTTGGCCTGCGTCTGGCCGGAGCGCTGTGGCAGTTCTGGATTACACGGGGCCATATGAGCGAGGGCCGGAGGTGGCTGGAGAGCCTGTTAGAGCGTGCGGAAGCACCTGAGGGAGTGGTCTCACCGGCGGTGCGGACGAGGGCGCTGCTCTGGGCCGGCACGTTTGCCGCGGAGCAGGGCGACTATGGGCGCGCCGCCGCACTGTGTGAGGAAAGTGATGCTCTGAGCCGGGATCTAGGCGATACATGGGGCATGGGCTGGTCCCTCAACGTACGCGGGGAATTGGCGCGGCATCGGGGGGATCATCAGGGTGCGATCGCGCTGTTCGAACGAAGCTTGGCCCTATTCCGGTCCCTGGATGACCGCTGGTACGCCGCCGTGGTGCTCAACAATCTGGGCGCGCTCGCGCGCTATCAGGCTGACAACGCGCGGGCGGCAGCCCTGTACGAAGAAAGCCTGGTGATGACGCGGGAGATCGGTGATCCGTGGAGCACCGCGATGATCCTTGGCAATCTGGGAGAGGTCGCGCGCGATCAGGGCGACACCGCGCGTGCCGCGGCTCTGTGCGAAGAGAGCCTGAGGTTGTTCCGCGAGCTGGGTGATCAGCGTGGCATGGCGTACGCCCTCACCTATCTGGGTGTGATAGCGTGTAAGCGCGGCGACTACGAGTCGGCCCTGGCGCTCTACACCGAGAGCCTGACCCTGTGGCGGCATGTCGGTCAGCAATCTGAAATCGCCACGTGCCTGGAGGGACTGGCGGAGGCGGCGTGCGCGCTGGGCCATGCGACCCATGCCGCGCGGCTGCTCGGCGCGGCCGCGGCCTTGCGAGATCGCCTCGGCGTACCAGTGCCTCCGGCTGATCGACCGGTGTATGAGCGAACGGTGATGGCCGTCAACTCGGCGCTGGAGCATGCCTTCCTACCCGCGTGGGAGGCAGGGCATGCGTTGTCGCCAGACCAGATCACGCGCGAGATATTCACGATACAGCAAGCGGACCAATCGGTTCCGGTCAGGCCGCGGTGATCCCTACCTATCGCCGCGGCGGGATCGGCGACGCACGCGGCGATAGGTAGGGATGTCTATCAGCACAGCCCCATGCCCAGTGGTTCCCGCGCTGGATTCGTGAAGGTAACGTGGCCGAGAGGCAAGCCTGGCGCGATGGCGGCGGATCCCGCCGGGGCAACGCAGCGCCACGCCGTCTCGAACGTGCTTCCATCGGCGCCGACCCCCGGTCCGCTCATGAGCAAGCCGCGGCTGCCTATGGTCAGCACGAGCGAATCCTTCGAGCCATGCACCAATACCTGCGTTTTAAGCAGATACAGAACCTGGGGCGCGGGCCCACCCGTCATGAACACTGCCCCTTGGAAGCGCCGGACCACCTTGAGCACCGGCCGGGGGCTGATACAGATGGTCAGGCAGACCCGGCTGACCTGCCACGTGCCGGATAGCCCATCGCCCGCGGGCGGCGGGACGGCGGCCGCGGACCCAATCGCGGAACTGGTGAGCAGCGAGAGCGGCATCATGAGGGCGAGCGCCGCGAGCATGCGTTGGTATGGCAATCTCATGAGCTTTCCCTTTCCTCCGGTCGAAGGTGACGCTGTTGACCCAACACGCGCCGTAGGCGCCTCTGCTATATGAGGAATAACATTAGCATCCGCGGGCCGTCAATGAAATGATCTCATCGCACGACGAAGTCACAGTTACCCGGCGTGTTGACGGCATTACTGTACGTCGCCAACTGCTCGTCGTAGGCATACACTGTCAACTCGTGATAGCAACTGCCGTAGGGGATGGTGGTGGTGTAGGTGAAAACCCCGGCCGGCGCGGAAAGTACACAGGCATGGTGGGGGAAGCACGGCACGTTGGCGGTCGCGGTGAGATACGTGGAAATGATCTGCTCTGGGACCTGATGGTTGTCATCGTACACCGACATGTGTACCGTGCCGCCAGGAGTGAAGTTCTGACCGTTCACCGTCAGCACTCCATTCATGTAGACGGTGATGGTTGGCGGGGGTACGAGTCGGCAGATTGAGCCGGGGCAGGTGTGTATCAGGGCCCCAGAGGCGATCGCGCCGGCGGCATGCGTGGGTGACGCGCCGCCCGTCGCTACGGCCGCGCTAGTTGTGACAGCCAGACCGAGGATGAGGCGGACCAGGTGGCGGCGAGCCATGTTTCCGAGCGAGCGTCGCATTGCTCTGTTCCCTCCGTACCGGTTTGTATACCTAGCAATTGACCTCAATGTGGAAGAAGCCTGGCGTGGAGGCGCCGGCGCCGTTATAGGTGGCCACATTGATCACGAATGGGCTGGGATCGCCGGCTACCGAGATCTCACCCGGAGGAGGAAATCCTGGGCCGGGTAGGCCGATGGTCGCCAGGTACGAACAGGCGGACACTGGGACCGGGAAGACCACCCGGTACAGATTGAACGCCACCCGGTTGCAGGAAAGCACGCCTTTCGCGCGTACTAACCCGCCGCCCGCGGCACAGACGGCCCAGCCAATATC
>JANWHV010000115.1 GCA_025450255.1 Chloroflexota bacterium
ACCATCGCGCCTCGTCCCAGCTTCAGGAACGCGGTGCTTGCCACCACGTCGCACCGCCGGCACCCCGCGTCCGCTGTCTCGTCGCGTTTCGAGCGACGTCGCGGTCAGATTCTATTCGGGGGGCTCACCGGCGCGACCGTAGCGGTCCTTGCCATTCTTGTTATCGTGGCGGCGTCGAATGTGACGGCGCGCCACCACCGTGGCGGCAATCTCGCGGCAAGCGGCCACACGCCCGTCGCCACCCGCCATCACACGGCAACGCTGCCGTTCAGTCACATTGTCGTAACGCCTGGGCCGGATCGCACGCCCCGGCCCGCGGCGACTCGGCCAGCCGTGGCATCGGAGCACCGCACGCCACCGGCACCTCTACTGGACCGCGCGGCGCTGGTGCGAATCTCCCGCGAATCCCTGCTGACCAGAGGCGCCGCGTATGGCCCATTGTGGTCGCCCGATAGCACATCAGTGCTCTATCTATCGAATTGGAAGTTCACCTGTCGCGACGACTGGGCGTGCGGGATGTTGCAACGATACGCGGCCGGATCGACGATCGAGATCGCTTCAAACGTCCGTTCATTTGCATGGTCACCCGACGGCAAGGATATCGTGTATGCCGCGCAAGCGCCGGTCGGTTCCAGCCGGGTCGAGCCTCAGGAACTGCACATCGTTGCATCGGCGGGGTCGGCGTCGCGTGTGGTCACGGGCGTCGACCGCGCGAACGTCGAGTGGTTGCCGCTCGGCGTCATCGCCGCGAAATCCCAGACGCTTATGCTGATCGACCCTGTTTCCGGCTCGTGTGCGCCGCTCACCGACCTGCCGAAATTGCGCGTTGCCGACGACCGTTACGCGTTCTTCGCGGTCTCGGCGAGCGCCAGGTTCGTGGCGTATCAGGACGGCACGGGGCTGCGCGTCTGGGACCGCGCACGGCAGGGTATGCTGGTGCTGCAACAATCGTTGTCGAAATTTGGCATCTCGTCGTTCCATTTTTCTTGGGACGGCAACACCATTTTTTACAGCACCTACGACAAGCAATACACCAAGCTCTACCGGCTGCAATTGGCGCCGTTGGGAAAGGTAGTAGCGCTGAACAATGGGCTGCCGTTACACGGCCCAATAAACCTCGTTGGCCCGCCATCGGCTGATAGCTCCGTCGTCAACTTTCGCATCGGCACAGGCGCGACGGCGCAAAACTATGTTATCGACGCGGGCCACGGCAGCGCTCACGCCCTATTGCCGCCCGATGGAGTCGGCCCAGTGGGCTGGTGGTCTCCCGACGGCTTGCACCTCGTCTATCTGGTCTACCGTGGGGATGCGGCGCAATACACGGCGATCGCGAAAGTTGCGCGGTGACGGCTTCCCGTGACGTGGGATCGAGCTTACGCGGACTTGGAGCGGACATCCAGCGCATCGCTGAGTCCATCGCCGAGGAAGTTCACGGCCACAATCGTCAAAACCAAGAAGACGCCTGGAAACACGGTCACCCACCACACTTTGAACTGCTCCTGCGAGGCGAAGGCCAACACCGTCCCCCAGCTGGTGGATGGGTATTGTAAGCCGTAGCCCAGGAAGTCGATTGCGGACTCAAACGATATGTTGGCTGCCACCGCCAGGGTGGTGGCGACCAGCACTGGCCGCAGCGCGTTCGGCAGCAGATGGCGGAAAATGATGCGCAGGTCGGAAACGCCGACCGCGCGCGCCGCCTCGGCGAACTCCATGTTTCGCAAGCTGAGAAACGAGCTTCGCACTAACCGCGCGATAAACGCCCACCCCAGGAAGGTGAAGACGCCGATTACCAGTCCGACGGTCGTCGTCCCACCACCGAGGATGCCCGCCGCGACCAGCAGCACCGGCAGGCCGGGTAGGGTCAGGAATACGTCGGTGACCCGCATCAGGAGCGAGTCGACCCAGCGGCCATAGTAGCCCGAAATGCCGCCCACGAATAGACCGATGAGCGTTGAGACAATGGCGGACGTGAAGCTAATCAGCAGGGTGTACCGGGTGCCCCAGATGATTTGTGAACTGACACTGCGACCGATAAAGTCCGCGCCAAAGAGATAGCGCAGCCCGCCGCCAAGCGTGGGCGCCTTGTCCGTGGCATTAAAGATGTCATTGCTGGTCGTGTCGTAGATATTCTCGGGCGCGATGAACGGAGCGAAGATTGCGAGAAGCAGCATGAACAGCAGGATGCCGATGCCGATCATCGCCAGGCGATGCCGGCGCAGGCGCAAGAGCGCCAGTTGAAGTTGGCTGAGTTGTCGCGTGGCAATAGAATCCGGCTCGTAGCCGGGCTGGTCCGCCTGGGGGCTTGGTGATACATCAAAGCCGGGGTTGAGGTCGCCCGGCCCGCGCACCGCGGTTGAACGTGTGGCCGGCTCCGCTCCATGCGTCGCCATCGGGTGTACTACCTCCAATGTGCTGTGCCGCGTCCGAAACCGGTCAGTCGTAGCGGATCCGCGGATCGACCCAGGCATACACCAGATCGCCGCACAGGTTGCCGATCAGCACGCCAATAGCCGCCATCATCAAGAGAGCCTGGAGCGTGGCATAGTCTTTGTTGCTCAATGCGTGCGAGAACAACTGGCCCATGCCTGGCCAGGCGAATATGGTTTCGACGATAATCGCGCCGCCAATCAATTGCGGCAGAGCAAGCGCGATATTGGTGATCACCGGAAGCAGCGCGTTCCGCAGCGCGTGCTTGAACACGACGACGCGCCGGCTCAGCCCCTTCGCTCGCGCGGTCCGTACATAATCCTGATGTATTACCTCCAACATGCTGGCGCGCATGAAGCGGCTGTCACCGGCGATGCCGAGCACGGCCAGTACCGTCACCGGCATGATCAGCGAATACCCAAGGTCGCCAAGCGCGTGCCATGGGTGATGGGCAAAATACGCCCAGTAACCGGCGCCATTGAAATCCGGAATGCTGCCGACATCCTGGACAATTTTGCCGGTGGGAAGCCAGCCGAGATTCACGGCGAAAAAGGTAATCGCGAGCGCCGCCAACCAAAACGACGGCATGGAGATGCCTATGTAGCTCAGGACGGTAAATGTGGAGTCGAAGAACGAATAGCGGCGCAGCGCGGCGAAGATTCCCAACGGCAGCGCCAGGCACTCGGCCACGAGATAGGCAACGCCGGAAAGGAGCAGCGTGGCGGGCGCGCGATCGACAATCTCATTCAGCACGGGAACGCCATCCGTGCTGACGCCCAGGTCAAGGTGGAACACCGCTGAAACCCAGCTAGCGTACTGGGTTGGGAGCGGTTCGCCGAGATGGTACTTCGACGCGCACTGATGGTAGAGGTGACGAAGCTGAGGGTTTTCACCACCCTGATATGCCTCACATGGTCCGCCCGGCGTTGCATGTAACAGGAAAAAGAATGCTACCGAGAGGCCGGCCAGTATAAAGGCCGACTGAAGCAAACGCCGGCTGATAAATGTCACCATGTACGAGGCCCTCCTGGCGTAGCAGTCCGTACATCACGCGGACAGTGTGATCAGAGCCGGCGATGACGGGGAAGCCATCGCCGGCTCGGCGGTCTCTCAGGCAGTAGCGGATTCGCTGCCCTTGCCTCGGATACCAGGCGGCAGGCGCATTTCTCCTCGCGTCGTGCTAGTTCAAGATCGGCTTCTGCGAATTGCTGGCGTCATACCACCACTGGAACGTGTTCCATTCGTGTCCGGTCTGCGTCGCGTTCGGCTTGAAGTTTCCGACCGTGCCTTTGGCAATCAGCACGTTTGGATTGGTGAAGAGTGAAATCGTGTAAGCCTGGTCGAAAACATATTGTTGGGCTTGATTGTAGATGCGGTGACGCGCGGCATCGTCCAGCGTGTTTCGGCCGGCGATGAAGAACTTGTCAAGCTTGGGGTCATCGATAAAGTCGGAATTCGCGCCATTGGGATTGCTTGCCGAGCTAATCTGATCGGGCGCGAAGTTCAAGTAGCTCTCGTCGGGATCGGGGTTGGTCTGAAAGCCGTGGAGCGCGATCTGGAATGTATGGTGTGCCTGAATACCGCCGTCCTGCCAGGTACCGAAAAGCGCGTTCACGCCATGGGCCGGCGCGTACCTGATTTTCAGGCCGATCCCCACCTGGTTGAGGAAGCGCTGCAGCAATTGGGCTCCCTTGATGCGCGACGTCTTTGTGGTCGTCACAAAGTCCAGCGTCAAATGGCGCGGCCCGCTGCCCAGCGTTGTCGCATACCCTGCCGCGGCCAGCAAGGCGCGGGCCTTGGCGGGGTTGTAGGCGTTTGGCAGGCTCTTATCGTAGGACCACGGTGAACTCGATGGGATGAAGGAATTCAACGCCATGCTGTGGGCGTACGAGTCCCCAACGGCGCCGGCGAACAGGAAGTGTGTGTAGGCGTATTTGTCAATCGCGTCCTGGACGGCCTCGCGGACTCGGACGTCATGCAGCGGATTCGACTGGCCATTGTAGGTCGCGCCACTCATCAGGTCCAACAGCTCATATTGGAGCGCCGGCTGCACGATTGTGTTGTATTTGGTTGACTTCAGATCCGGCACGTTGTCAATTGTGAAGTCCTCGGCCTTGTCGATGCTGTTGTACGTCGAGCCGGCCTTGATGTCCTGAACGTAGGTCGCGCCGTCCTCACTCAGCACGACAAACTGGATGTGTTGGGGCCGCGGATGATGCGAGTCAGCAGGCAAAAGGTTATAGAATGGGTTTGCAACCAATACGTAACGCTGATCTGGGCTCCAGGTTTCGACCTTATACGGGCCGTCGAACAGGTCATTCGGCGAGGTGTAGTGGTCTTGCAGCCAAGCTTGCGTGAATTTCTTGAGGCCAGAGCTAGCATATACCGAAGCCGGTATGAGCCCGGTCTTGGGATCAATCTGCTTGGCGTAATCCCAGGTCTTGAGCAAGTTCGGCGAGAGGGTTACGCCGTATTTCTTCTGCATATAGATGGTTGGGGTTGGGCTTATTAAATAGTTCAACTGTTGGATCGCCGAACCCAGGACGCCGCGGAGGCGCAGAACAAGGTCGTTGCCGTTGAAATACGCCTGCTTAACATAATTCGCCGGGTCTACCGCTCCGTTGTCAGGCGCGAACTGGATCGGGAAATTAACGATGTAGTCAGCTGGAAGGACCGGAGATCCATCGGACCACTTCTGGTTCGGCTTCAAGTGATAGGTGATTATCTCATCGCCGTTAACCACCTTGATGCCGCCGTTCGCGGTGGTGGGCACCACGGTCGCGATGTCGGGCACAAAGTTCCCATGCTCGTCAAAGGTGGTTGCGAAGTCGGTCGTCGCGGGGATAAGCTCGCTGTTTACGACCGAGGCGCCCGTGTTGCCGGCGCCAAGGGCGTTTGGCACCTGATAGTCGGAAATGGTAATCGTGCCGGAAAAGTTATCGTTGGCTGTGCGGGCTTGAGCTGTTCCATACTGATGGGCAAGGCCCCCGGCGCCGCTAAGGGCGACGATCGCCGCGGCCGGAATCGCGAATGTTTTCCGAAGCACTGTAGTTGTCCTCCACCAATAATTGACTCTCGGCAAGCGAATGGCGTCGCGTCTATAGCTGCGTGGCGAGAGGCTGGCCGCGTTGGCGTTGTCGCATCGTCGGGACCTTTGGCGGCGCCCCGGCGTTCGGGCGCGGAACGACATAGGCGCTGCCTGGCCTGACGCGCGGGCCGAGTCCGAACCGTGCCGGTGTGTGTACGACCGTGCGTGTCAAGGCCGCCGCAAGTCGATATGCGTCTGGAGCCGTGATTTGATGGCCGTTTTGGACCGGACGTATAGCTGCCGCACAGCCGTCGCAGCCCGGACGCGCCATCCACGCGACCGCTGTCGACGTGGCCGGGCTTGCCGTCGAGGCATCCCGCAACAGTACATGAGACGATGCGATCTGCAACATACAACCAAGCGCGGCGACGCTTATCGCCACGGATGCTAGAAACGAATGGCGCGACGCCCCAGGCGCGCGGCCCGAGTACGCGCGCGCCACGCGTAGACGAAGGTCGGGCGGCGCCCAATCGTCGTCCCCGGCAAGCAGGACAAGACGAGCCGTTTCCAGGTGACGCTCAACCACGGCACGGCAGCGGCCGCACTGTTCAAGGTGAGCGCCGATAAACTCCGTTTGTGCCGGAACCGTCTGCCCGTCGGCATATGCGGACAGTAGCTCCGCAAGTTCAGAGCACGGCTGCATGGCGCTGAATACCTTTGTCTGCCTGGTCGTAGAGCGTTCGAAACTGTTCCTTGGCCCGCGCAATGCGCTTGCGGGCGGCCTCCGGGCTAATGCCGACTATTGCCGCGACTTCGTTGTACGAAAAGCCCTCCTTAATGTGCAGAAGAAGGCATGCCGCTCGATCCTTTGGCAGTTGCGCCAGAGCCAATTGCACCAGCTCTCGGTACATAACCGCGTTGTCGGGCGCTTCAATGGTGGCGTGGCTGCTGTCCTCGTAGTGCGTCAATGACAGCCAGGTTATCCGGCGGCCACGGCGGTGCGAGCGAAACGCCTGGTGCGTGGCGATACGGTACAGCCACGCGCCCAGTGCAAGATCCGACCGCAGGTTATGTATGCCGCGAAACGCCTCGATGAAGGTGTCCTGCGTCAGATCGAGCGCCAACTCCGGATCGTGCACGAGGTGGAGCAGGTACCGGGCAATGCGAGCCTGATATTTTTGCACCAGCGTATCCAGCGCCGAACGATCCCCTGCCCGTGCTGCAGCCACCGGCACGGCATCATCCGCTACCAATACGTCCACACCCGTTCCCCTCCGTTTTTACCCCTACACTACATGGGTCGCGGGAGGCGCGAATCCGGACAGGGTGTGCGAAAATTATCTGTAATAATTTGCGACGCGCGCTGGGGCCTGGGTCTTGTAGGATACTCAGCCTCGCGGCGCCGGGTTAGTCGAGCGTGCCGCCCCAAACTTCTGGCGGCTGGCCGGCGGACGTCGCAGCCGCGCCACGGGCGCCCTCGACGGCGGCCGCGACACACGGACCGCTGCAAGACACGCTTAACGCGATTGGCGCGCCCATCGTTTTCGCGCCGGCGTCCGACCGTGGCGACCCTGGCGGCGCGGGCAGGGTTAGCTCCAACGATGCGCTCGCGGCAATCTGATAACTCTGGCCATAGAACGGTCCGTTGCTCGACAGCCCGGCCACTCGAACGACCATCCGGCCTGACGTGGGGTTGAATACGCGGACAAGCACGCCGCGCGATCCTGACTGGAAGCCGCTGCCGCTCAATAATGTGTTGCCGGCTGTCCCAGAACTCTCGAGACCGGGATGGAACCCGGATGAGGGTGGACCGCCAAAGTATTGCGCCAGCTCGGCCACGATTGGCTGAGACGATCTGATTGTCAGCGCATACGTGCCGCCGTCGATGAAGCGGCTGAGCGGTATGGTAACGCGGCTGCTCTCGGCGACCTTTACCTTCGTCGTTCCTACCTTCATGCCAATGCTGGAAAAGGCGCTTACGACAATTGTGGCGTCGCACGTTCTGGGAGCGCGGGCACACGCGGCGGCGGATTGCGACGGATTGAGGATCGAAAGAAGCGCCTGGTCACCGTGTAACGTGGAGGCATAGGCAAAGTACGCGATCGTGTTTGTGCTTGACGCACCCGACGATACGTCGTAACCTGCCTTGCCTGAACCACTACCCTGGCCCCAGTACAAGGCCCGTTCAGCCACGATCGCGGTCACGCTCGTTACCACGATGCCGATCGATATACCTGCCTCAGCGGCCGCGCATAGTCGCGATAACCCACCTCGACCGTTCTGCCCGTCACGCCGGCAACCCAGCATCTTCAGGAACGCGGCGCGCACATCGATGCTGGCGCGTCCGAACGGCATAAGCTTCAACGATAACGTACCGGAGGCCGGCCCGGCATCGGTGATAAACTCGACCTTCACTTGAGCCGCCGTTGTCTCGGGATCGAAGATATTCAGATACTCTTGAAACGCGGAACCGGTGTAGCCATCGGCAAAGTACCAGACGATCGAGGGGCCGTCGTCTCCGTTTCTCATTGCGCCTGGTCCACCGGCGATCGAGCTGACGCCCTCGGTAGACGCGGCGTCAAGTGCTTGCGGTGTAGGCGTGACGCGCGACTTCGCTCCGGAAGTACAGCCCGATGTGCCGGCAGCCTTTGACGGCGGCGCGCAAGCCGCGTTTTCCGGAAGTGCATTCCGGCGCGTGACCAACGCGACCCGAATCGTGGCGCCGCAGCCGTTTTGCACGCCTATACAGGACGGGACCCGGAGGCTCACGCCCGCGCATGTCTGCTTGCCTTCGGCGCGGACAATGATGCTGAAGGACTTGCCGTCCCCGACATCCGCGTTTACCGACCGTTCGATAACGCTGTGTGGCAGGGCGGAAAACATGTAGGACCGCACAACCGTCGCCGCGGACTTGGATGTCGACGCGATGAGATACGCTACGGTGATGCTCGCGGGGAGGTCGCCCGTATTCTCTACTTGCAGAAACTGGTTGAGCGTGACAGTCGGGAGGCCTTTGGATTTGACCGCCGATGTACTGCCCGCCGGAAAATATGCCACGACGCTGCTCGTGCTTACCCCGCTCGTCGCGCTGCCGGCGCCGCAACCTGGCGTTGCCGGCGCCACGGGCGTAGGCCCGGGCGTGCCTTGATCCGCCGGCGCGACGGCAAATGCCGTAATACCCTGGCGCTTGCTCAGCAGACCAATTGCGCCAAAAAGATATGCTCCAGGTGAGAATTCAGTCGTTCCACCGGGTGTCTGATACCGTGGCGGCACGTAAGAAGCGACGAATGAGCCTTGAGCATCGGCCGTGGCTTCCACCAGGCTGGTAGGCAAGGGGACCGGCTTCTTCGCGGGGGTTGCCAGAAATAGCTCAACCGTTTCGCCTGAGGCGAAGCCGCTCCCCCGCACCGTTACGGCATCCCCCGCGCTAGCGGAGATTACCGAGACATGAACCGCGGCGGGTTTGTCGCTGACGGTAAGCACGGTCGCCGCCGTCTTGCCGGTGGAGTCCGTCGCCTGGACCGTCACCGGACCTGTATTGGCGGTACTGGGAACCGCGACGCTCACCGCGAAGTCGCCACTAG
>JANWHV010000116.1 GCA_025450255.1 Chloroflexota bacterium
GGCGCTGCCCCAATCGCGGTGGCTCTCAACGCTCACGTGCCCGCCGTGCGCGTCCACCAGGCCCTTGACGATCGCCAGGCCCATGCCGGTGCCGGTGACGCGCGACGCCGCGTTCGTCACCCGATAGAACGTATCGAAGATCTTTCCCTGCTCTGACACGGGAATACCAGGGCCGAAATCTCGGACGGTTATCAGTATCGAGGAGGCGCCGTTTTCCGGGTGCCGGCTCGTCGCGCTCACGACGATTGGCGAGTCGTCCGGCGCGTACTTCGCGGCATTCTCCAGCAGGTTCATCACCACCTGCTCGATTTGCACCGCGTCCAGTTGCGCGAGCGGCAGGTCGCCGGCGACAGCCCTCTCGATCGGATGGTGCCGTAGGCGCGAGCGCATGCGAGCCAGCACGCGATCCAGCAGCTCGCCGACGTCCTCCCACTCCTTATCCGGACGGATAGCGCCGGCTTCAATACGCGAGAGATCGAGGAGGTTGGAAACCAGGCGAGTCAAGCGATCCGCCTCGCCGTCGATATCCGCGATGAAGGCATGACGATCCTCGGCGCTCCACTCGACATCCTGTTGCAACAGGGAGCTCGCGGCCGCCTTTATGCCCGCCAACGGCGTGCGAAGGTCGTGTGATACGGAGGAAAGCAGAGCGCTCTTCAACTTGTCGCTTTCCAGCGCCAGCGCCGAAGCCTGCTCCTCGCGCGCCAGGCGGGCTTGCTCCAGGGCGATTGCGGCGCCGTTCGCGAACGTCCGCAAAAGATGCTCGCGTTCCAGGTCAAGCTGCTCGCCGGATTGCGGCACCAACTCCAGCACGCCGACCGCCCGCTCCCCAATGCGCAGGGGGATAAACCGCGCGCGTTCAAGACCAGAGCGAGGGCGGCGGATCCAGTCACGCCGGCGCGCGCCATGCTCCACGGCGCCGATTCGGCACTCATGGCCCAGGTTGTATGTCTCGGCGACCACCGCCGCCACGTTCCGGCTATGCTCTACGCGCAGGTCGTCGGGCAGGATACCGGCCGCGGAGACGGTGCGCCACTGGCCGTGATCCTCGGGCATCAAAATGGCGCAGGCCGTCAGATCGAAGGTCATGGTCAACCGCTCGGTCAACGGCGACAGTGACGCGGCGGGATCCTGCTGGGCGATCAGCGCCATGCTCAGGTTGTACAGCGCCTCCGAGCTTCGCGCTCGGCGTATCGCCTCCGTGGTACGTCGCCGCGCCACCATGGAGAGCTGGCCGACGAGCACGGCGACCATCAGGAACACGATCAATGCCAGCACGTCGCGCACCGAGGCGATCGTCACCTGGAACAATGGCGGTATGAAGAACCAGTCCAGGGCTACAACGGCCACGCATGCCACCAGCACGCCGGGTCCGCGCCCGCCCACCACGGAGGCGATCAGGACCGGTATTAAAAACAACAACGCGATGCTTTGCCCGAGCGGCCCCGTTGCTCCACCCCAGATGCCGAGCACCGGCACCAGGAGAGCGACGAATGCCATACCCGCGGACACGGCGGCTCTGGGGCGCTGAGTCAACAGGTCAAACTGGCGAACGACCTCGCGCAATCCGGATATGTTCATCACTAGATCATACCGTTGTCGGCATGTGGGCCTCGAGCAGTTGCAAGGGGCGGGGGCGTGGTCCGGGCGATGAATGGCGCGAACTGCAGTCCACGCCGAAATACCATGGAGCGCGACGGGCCGAACCGCGATACTGGTTGACGCGGTCGCGATGGATCACGCCAGCAGGCGGCTCGCCGCCTCATACGGGCCGCGCTCCAGGTACGCCGCCGGATCCCGCAACACGCTCAGAGGCATGCCGTAGGTTTCGCGCAGGGCGATCACCGCGCGCAGGCCGTCATCGTCAAGCTTCGCGTCGACGTCGAAGCCGATGTGCTTGTCGATGAACGCCGCGTACGCCCGTTCGGCGGCGACCGCGTCCAGGCGCAGCTCTTCACGGATAACTAACCGCGCGCGTGCCCCGTAGCCAGGAGCATGGATCAGAAGCAACGCATCGCGAATGGCGGCGATATATCGGGACGCTTCGTACCTGTGATCCGCGAGCCACGTGGCAGTCGCCGCGGTGGTCAGCGAGGCATAGGCGGTATAGTGCTGCTCGGAGCCGGCCAACCGGGGGAAACCCTCCGCCTCGGCCAGAGCGTCGAACGGCGTATATAGAATCGTGGCCGTCGCCTTGCCCGCGCGCAGCGCTTCCAGGCGCTCGCTGGTCCCTCCCACCGGTACGAAGCAGTAGTCGCGGTCCAGCAACATATCGCGTCTCGCCAGCATGTCGCGCAGCACCAGGGCAAAACCCGAACGCGGATTATCCACGCCGAGTGTCGTGCCGCGCAACTCCGAGATTGCTCTGATCCCACGCCGCGCGAATAGACCGAGCGCGCCAACACTGCCGCCCATCAGCATGACGAGACGCGGCGTGCTAACACGATCCAAGCCGAACGCGGCGGGGTTGTCGCCGGCGTTGATCACATTGTCCGGCGCGGTTTGCGCCAGATCGCAGTCGCCGCGCGCCAGAGCGCCAATCTGCGCCGCCGAACCCGCCGTATACGCAACATCCACCGCGAGTCCACGCGCGTCAAACAGGCCCTCGCGCTCGGCTACGTAGATGGCGAGGTTCTGCATCCCTCTGAAGGTGGACAGGCGCAGGCGGGTTTTGCTCACGCGCTCGCCCTCATGACGCCGGGGCGCGGGAAACGACACCGCCAAGGTAGAGCGCGCCGATCTCCGGATTCTCCAGGATCTCGGTATGGTTCCCCTCCAGGCGGACCACGCCGCTTTCCATCACCACGCCGTGCGAGGCAATGCGCAATCCAGACCGGGCGTTTTGCTCTACCAGCAAGACGGTGTGCCCGCTGTCGCGCATCAGGATAATCATCTCGAACACCTGCCTGAGGGTCTTGGGATCCAAACCCATCGACGGCTCGTCGAGCAACACCATCGCCGGATCCAGCATCAGGCAGCGAGCAAACTCCACCAGCCGTTGCTGGCCGCCCGAGAGGCTGCCGGCGCGATCCCTGGCGCGCTGCTTCACGATTGGGAACAGGTCCCGCACGTCCGCCAGGCGGCGGTTCACGAGCGCCGTGTCACTGAGCGTATAGGCGCCCAGACGTACATTCTGCTCCACCGTCATGCTGGGGAAAAGACTGTGGCTTTGCGGCACCTGCACGATACCTCGGGCTAGAATCTGGCGCGGACTGAGTCCCACGAGGGATCGTCCGTCGAACGTAACCGTGCCGAGCCGCGGCGTGAGCAAGCCACTGATCACGCGCAGTACGGTGGACTTGCCGGCGCCGTTGGGCCCGACGATACAGGTAATCGAACCCTTCTCCACGACGAGGTCCATGCCCTTGAGCACATCACCGCCGCCATAGCCGGCCACCACGCCACGCAAGCTGAGCATCATACTCAGTATCCCAGGTATGCTTCGAGCACGGCCGGATCCTCGCGGACGTGCGCGGGCGGCCCAGCGGCGATCGCGGCGCCCTGGTGCATGACCGTTACCGAGTTGCAAAGGCGCATCACGAACTCCATGTTGTGTTCCACTACCAGGAACGTCACGCCCCGCTCGTTGAGGGTCCGGATGCGGTTTTCCAGATGGTTGACGATCGTGGGGTTCACGCCGCCCGCCGGCTCGTCGAGGAGGATCACCCGCGGCTCGGCAATAAGGATATAGGCAAATTCCAGCAGTTTCTTCTGGCCATAGGAGAGATTCCCGGCCGGCATGTCCTTGGTGCGGGTGATGCCCACGAACTCGAGTAACTCCAGGGCGCGTTGATGCTCCTCCGAGGTGCTCCAGCGGCTCAGGAAGCTGCTGCCGCCCTGCCGCTGTACGGCGACGTGCATGTTCTCGATCACCGTGAGCCGTGGGAAGATACGGGTAAGCTGGAAGGTGCGGCCAATACCCAGCGCGAATACGCGATCCGGCCTGGCATTGGTTATGCGCTTTCCCTGGAAGCGAATCTCGCCCGCGTCCGCCCGCTCGTAGCCCGTCATCACGTTGAACAGCGTCGTCTTGCCGGATCCGTTCGGCCCGATCAGCCCAGTGATAGATCCCTGCTCGACTGCCACCGTGCACCGATCAAGGGCGCGGATGCCGCCATACGCCTTGGAGATGCCGTCGACTTCCAGCATGCTCATGCTCTCACCGCCCGATCGGACAGCGACGCTTCATCGCCACTCGGCGCTCGCGGCGCCTGGCGTGTGTTGGCGCGATGCGTCCTCCAGGCTCGCCAGCGTTGCGAAGCGGTGGGCAGGATACCCTCGGGCAGCAACAGAATGACGAGCAGGAACAGCACGCCATAGAGTACGAGATACCAACCGCTAGCGCCGTACTGCAGGGCGAAGTACTGCTGGGCGGGCTCGATGATCAGGGCGCCCAACACCGGGCCGGCCAAAGTGCCCAGGCCGCCCATAAAGGCCATCAGGGCAAGGGCAATGTCGAGATTCGCGTCAAAGACGAAGGGTGGAGAGATAGATTCCTGGAAGTAGGCGTAGAGCGCGCCCATCATGCCGACGAAGAACGCGGAGATCACGAAGGCGATGAGCTTCGCCGAGCCGACGCGGACGCCCAGGCCGCGCGCGCGATCTTCGTCATCGCGGATCGCCAGCAACTCCAATCCGTATTTGGATCCACGGATCCACCAGGAGGTGAGGAGCGCCAGCACCAAAATGCCCAACGTTACGTAATAGAACGGCAGATTATAATAGCCGCCGCTCCATGATGGGATGGGCAGGCTCATGCCCTGCGAGCCGCTGGTGAGGTCGCGCAGATTGTAGGCCAGCAACTGCATGATGAAGAAGATGGCGATGGTGATCACCACGAAGGTGTGACGACGCGTACGGAGGGCGATGGTCCCCAGCGGGACGGCAACCAGGGCGGCGATCAGGCCGGCCACGGGGATAAGCAGGAACGGTCCGTTGTCTCCCTGAATGTTCCAGTCCTGGCACATAATGGCCAGCGCGTAGGCGCCCGTGCCGAAGAAAGCGGCATGACCAAGGGCGATGTAACCGGTGTAGCCGGCAAGTATATTCCAGCCCGTGGCCGCGCAGGCGAACATCAGGGTGAAGACGGCTATCGTCGTAACGGTGGGGTTCGAAAACACCTGGGGAAAGCCCAGCGCGGCGAGCAGCATCGCCAACAGGCCGGCGTACTTCAGCGCCCTCATTGCCGCCTCGTCTCAAGCTTTCCGAACAGTCCCTGCGGCCGCGCCAGCAGCAAGACCACCAACAGGATGAAGAACACCGTACTGGACCACACGGGCGACCACACGACGGCTGTGATGTCCTCGGTCACCAGCATCACCAGGGACGCGATCAGGGCGCCGCCCAGGCTGCCCATGCCACCCAGCACGATGATGACCAGCAAGCGCGAGATCAGGTCATACGAGCTGCCTGGGTTGAAGCTGGTGGTGGCGCCGTACGCCATGCCGCCCGCCGCGGTGAGGGCGACGCCGATACCGAAGGTGATCGCCGAGATCCGCTCGACGTCGATGCCGATCAGCTCCGCGGCGGTGCGATTCTGCATCGCCGCGCGCAGCCCGTAGCCGAACTTGGTGCGGTACAGCAGCAGGTACAGACACGCCAGCAAGACGACGCTCAGGGCAAAGCCATACAGGTAGATCTCAGGTAGATAGAAGTTGGCTATGTGCGCCGACTGCGTCACATAGCCGGCGCTCAACTGGACGTAGTCGGTGGTAAAGATCAGGCCGAGGATGCCCTCGATAATCAGGGCCACGGCATAGGTGACCAGAATGGAGAGCATGGTCCGGTCGCGCTTGAGCGGGCGGATGAACGCAACCTCGATCGCGATGCCGAGTCCGAACATGGCGGGCATGGTCAGCAGCAGCCCCAGGAACAGATCGACGTGCCAGTATTTTTCCAACGCGTAGCTCAGGTAGGCGCCGAGGATGACCAGCGCGCCCTGACCGACATTGATGATGTCCATCACGCCAAAAATCAGGGTCAAGCCTGACGCCATCAGGGCATAGACGCCCCCAGTCAGTATGCCAGTGACGACCTCTTTGAAGATCAGATCCACCGTGTGCCTCCTGCTCGACGGCGGCTAGCTCGCTAGCCGCCGTCGAGATCGTGTCGTACTGGTTGGGCACTGATTCCGGCGTAGCTGCATGTCGCCTCCAGGCGAGGCTAGTGCCAGTTCGGTTTGGGAAACTCCGGCTTGGACGTGCCCGACGAGGCGGGGAACACGCGCACCAATTTCCCATGCTGCCACTGGAATAAATATGCCTGGGCAGCCACGTTCTGTCCGGTGGAATCGAAACGAACGGCCCCCTGCACGCTATTGAAGGTCATGCCGCTGTGCAGCGTGGCGATCAGTTTCGCGTTGTCGAGGCTCTGGTTCTTGGTGACCGCCTGCGCCACGACCTGTCCGACGGCATAGGCCTCCGGCACGTCGGCGCTGATGGCATCGGGGGTGCCGCCGTATTTCTTCAAATAGGCCGCGACCATGGCGTGGTTCTGGTAATTGTCGGCGCTTGGATACCAGCCATTCGGGACGAACATGCCCTCGGTATTCGCCAGTCCGACTGCCTTGATGAATTGCGCGCCTTGATCGGGCCCGGCGGTGGCAATCATTGCCTGTGGGTTGAAATGTTGCTGGCGGAAGGCCTGCATGAAGGCCACGATGTCGGGAAGTAACGTGCCGAACACGGTCACCTGGGCGTGCGAGTTGATAATGCGATCGGCGATCGGATTATAGTCGGTGGTTTCGGCCGGATAGACGGTGTAATACACGGTCTTGATGCCGCCTTTTTCCAGAATGCCGCGCGCCACGTCGATCTGAGGCTGGGTAAAGGGGTCGTCCTGCGTGGCATAGGCGGCAGTCTTCGGCCGCGTCGCGGCGGGCATCGCGTTGATGTACTTCGAAAAGCTAACCAAGAGGTTAGCGACCGGGAGCGAGACGTCGAAGAGATTGTTCAAGCCCTGGGTGAACACGGACGGCCCGCCGCCCGCCCCTTCGACCAGCGCGTAACCGTACCGGTGGGCGACGACTGACGCGGGCTTCGTAAGGAGCGATGAGAACGGACCGAAGAGCAGGTCCACACGATCGACATTTATCAGCTTCTGATAATCGGTGGTAGTCTGCACCGCGCTGCTGGCATCGGAGAGCAGCACAAGCTGCACGGGACGGCCAAGCAGGCCGCCGTGCTTGTTCACGTCGTCTGCCCAGAGCTTATATCCCTGTTGGAAGGCCAGGCCGTCGGCCGAGAAATCGCCGGTGAGCGAGAGCGAGAAGCCAATCTTGATCGGTGTCGGGGCATGCTGGCGCGCGGCTTGCGCCGTGGCGCCGAGGCTTGACATCACCAGGCTGATGGCGCCGGCGATGCAGAGGATTCTGATGCGGCCACGCCGCGCGACAGAGCGCTCAATCATATCCGTACGTCCTTCATGCGCGTCATTGCGCGACTCAAGCAAAACGTGAACACAAATCGCCACAAACTTCCCTGCCGATTGATGCCTCCCTTCCCGTCGATGCCACTATCAGGCGCTCAGCTTACGCTGCATCCAGTCGGCCTGCTGGGGCCGATACTTGTAAGGAATATTGTTGCAGACGTGGTTTCCATCGTCGAACATCCATAATTCCGCGTTCCCACCGGCTTCACGCGCCATACGGTCGGCAGATCCCGCCGGTACCAGCCGGTCCCGCCGCCCCATTACGATCAGCAAAGGGCAGGTAACACGTCCCAGCAGGCCCGTTAGGTCGAGCCGCTCAAGCATCGTACGAGCGGCTACCTGGTCCGGCGCATGCAGACGGGCGGTAAATGCCTCGCGCGTGAGCACCGGAAGCTGATCGAAGTGATCGGCAAAACGATAGGCGCCCGAGATGGCGATAGCGGCCCGGACCCTTGGCTCGAAGGCAGCGGCGCGCGGGGCATAATAGCCGCCGAGGCTTACGCCCATCAGCCCGACACGCGAGGCATCGACATCGGCGCGGCCTTCGAGGTAATCAATGGCGTGACGGATAGGCAC
>JANWHV010000117.1 GCA_025450255.1 Chloroflexota bacterium
TAGTAGACCAATCCGGCTACAGGCTGCCACACCATCTGCTCACGCAGGCCCTGGCCGTGCAAACGCCCGAGGCACGCGCGGCGGTATTGCCCGTGTTAGGCGCGCGCGGGCACTGGCTCGCGCAATTCAACCCGGCATGGCACTGGGCCGCGAGCCCCGCCGGCGCCGCGCCCGTGGACCCCGAGGCGGCCTGGTACGAGGGTACGGCGGCTCAGCGCCTCGCCGCGCTCCAGCAAACGCGGGGCGTCAGGCCCGACGCGGCGCGCGAGTGGCTCGCCGCGACCTGGAACAGCGAGAAGGCCGACTTCAGATATGAGTTGCTCGGCGTGCTCGCGTCGGAGCTATCGCCGGACGACGAGCCGTTTCTAGACGGGGCGCTGCGCGATCGGAGCGACAAGGTGCGGGAACGCGCCGCCGATTTGTTGCTGCGGCTTCCCGGCTCCGCGCTGTTCACACGCCTGATCGCCGCCGGCGACGCCTGTCTCTCGTATACGCCTCCACTTGAGGGGATACGCGGCATGGCGCGGATCTTCGGCGAGGGACGGCGGCAAGGAAAGATCGAGGTGCTATTGCCGGAGGAGGGCAATGTCGCGTGGGGACAAATCGGCATATTTGAGCGCCCCAAGGACGACGCCTCGGCCGGAAAACGCTCCTGGTACCTGGCGAGAATGCTGTCCCTGATCCCGCCGAGCCACTGGTGCGACCGCTTCGGCGCCGGACCCGACCAGTTGATCGCGGCGGCGGCGACCGAATGGGCCCAGACCCTGATCGAGTCATGGACACGGGCCGCGATTCGCCACGGCGCGTCAGAGTGGATCACGGTGCTCTGGCAATGGTGGTCCGCGCAAGCCGAGATCGGCGACACGCAACAGGGCATACCTGGGGAGATGGGCGCCTTGTTCCGAGCGCTGCCGCGCGGTGCGGCGGAAGCGGAGATCGTGCGGCTCTTCAAGCGCGATGAGGCACAAGCAATGCGGATTGCCGTAGGTCTCATACCGATGCTGCTCGATCCCTGGGGCGCGGCGGTGGGAAACGCCTACATCGAGATGCTGAAGCGCGTGGTCAGCCAATTGTCGCGCGGCGCCAAAACGACTGAAGAGGGCTGGCTGTCCGACGTTCTTGGCTCGGTTGGCATCGCCGCGCGTCGCTTGCATCCCGACTCATGGCATCGCGTACCGACTAGTTGGGATCTGCCCGATGATCCGTCAACGCAACAATGGCGGCGGCGCCTGGAGATACTGTCGGAGTTTGTCTACCTCCGGCGCTACATCCGAAACGCGCTCGCCCCATGAGACCTCCCAGCCCATGTACTCAACGACGTAGAGGAGTTTGTCCATGAGCGCTACGTTCCCGATCGAGCCGGCCGCGCTCGACGCCGTGCAACGCCGGCACGCCGAGCAGCAGTTCGCCGAGGAGCTGGAGCAGTTGATCCTGGCCGACGACAAGCCTCGTCCGCCAAGCTGGGCGCTCTCGCCGTGGTCCGTTTGCACATATCTGCTTGGCGGCGCCTTGCCGAACGGCTTCATCGTGAGCGCGAAATACATCGGCAATGAGCGGCTGATACAGGGCGCCGTGGCCACGCTGGCGACGGACAGAGCGCTGCTGCTCTACGGCGTGCCCGGCACGGCGAAATCGTGGGTGAGCGAACATCTCGCCGCCGCCGTCTCCGGCACATCCACCTTGATTATCCAGGGCACGGCGGGGACCGACGAGAGCGCGATCCGCTATGGCTGGAACTATGCCCGCTTGCTGACCGAAGGTCCGTCGCCCGCCGCGCTGGTGGTAAGCCCGATGATGCACGCCATGCAGCATGGCAAAATCTGCCGCATTGAGGAGTTGACCCGCATCTCCGCCGAGGTGCAGGACACGCTAATCACCATCCTCTCCGAAAAGACGTTGCCGGTGCCCGAGCTGAACATGGAGGTGCAGGCGCGGAAGGGCTTTAACGTGGTCGCCACCGCCAACAACCGCGACAAAGGTGTCAACGAGTTATCCAGCGCCCTGATGCGCCGCTTCAATACCGTGATCCTGCCCGTCCCCGAAACATTCGAGCAGGAAGTGCAAATAGTCGAGCAGCGATCGGCGGCGCTTGGACGCGCGCTTGAGCTGCCGGCCGAGGCGCCGGCGCTGGCGGAGATACGGCGCGTGGTCACCGTCTTCCGGGAGTTGCGCGACGGCGTCACCGGCGACGGGAAGACCAAGCTCAAGTCGCCCGGCGGCACGCTCTCACCGGCAGAGGTTATCTCCGTAATCAACAACGGCATGGCCATGTCCGTGTTCTACGGCGACGGCGTGATGCGCGCGGGCGATCTGGCGGCCGGGCTCACCGGCGCCATCGTGAAGGATCCGGTGCAGGATCTGATCGTCTGGAAAGAGTATCTGCAAACGGTCGTGAAGGAGCGTGACGGCTGGAAGGACTTCTATCGCGCCTGTCACGAGGTGTTGTGAAACGCGATAGTCAAGTCACGGTATTCGGCATCCGCCATCATGGGCCAGGCTGCGCGCGCAGCTTGCGCGCCGCCCTGCGAGCGCTGGCCCCGGATATCGTGCTGGTCGAGGGCCCGCCCGACGCCCAGGACGTGCTGCCACTGATCGTGCGCGAGATGATGCAGCCTCCGGTTGCCCTGCTCATTTACATGCCTGATCGGCCGCAACAGGCGGCGTATTATCCATTCACGGTGTTTTCGCCCGAATGGCAGGCGCTCCGGTTCTCCTTTGAGCGCGACATCCCAGCCCGCTTCATGGATCTGCCGCAGGCCATGCAAATGAACGGACCGAAGTCGCCCGCCTCTGAAGGAAGCGCGCCCCCGCCGCTGGACCGCGAATCGGCGCCCAGTCGGCGAATAGAGGCGCCGCCGGAGACGGAGGGAGAGCCCAACGCCGAGCAGGATGATGCCGGTAGCAATCATTTGCTACACGATGACCCCATCGGGGTGCTGGCCAAACTGGCCGGTTATCAGGACCGCGAGCTATGGTGGGAACACCAGGTCGAGCAACGGCAGGACGCCACCGGCCTGTTCGAGGCTATTCTCGAGATCATGGCTACCCTCCGCGGCGCCGCGCCGCCCGCCGATGAACGCGAAGCCCAACGCGAGGCGTATATGCGGCAGACGATTCGCGCCGCCCAGAAGGAAGGGTTCGCGCGCATCGCGGTGGTCTGCGGCGCCTGGCACGCGCCCGTGCTGGCGTCGCCAGGCGCCGCCAAGCCGGATGCGGCGCTGCTGGCGGGACTGCCGCGCGCGACCGTTACCGCCGCCTGGATTCCCTGGACATATTCGCGGCTTGCCGCGCGCAGCGGCTACGGCGCGGGCATTACGTCGCCGGGCTGGTACGAACATCTCTGGCAGGAGCCGGAGCGGACCGCGATCCGCTGGATCACGCACGCGGCCCGGTTGTTGCGCGAGCGCGACCTTGATGCCTCATCGGCGAGCGTGATTGAAGCGGTCCGGCTTGCCGATGCCCTCGCCGCCCTGCGCAACCTGCCGCTGCCTGGACTGGCCGAGTTGAACGAGGCGATCCTGACCGTGCTGTGCCACGGCGAGCCGGCGCCTATGAGCCTGATCCGCGATCGGCTGGAGATCGGCGATCGCCTTGGCGAGGTGCCCGACGACACTCCCGCCGTGCCGTTGCAACGCGATCTTACGGCGGCGCAACGGCGGCTCCATCTGAAACCGGCGGCGGAAATCAGGGCGCTCGACCTGGACCTGCGCACCGGCACCGATCGCGAGCGCAGCCATCTGCTGCACCGCCTGCACGTGCTCGACGTGCCATGGGGCGCGCCACAGCGGCACGCCGGCAAAACGAGCACCTTTCACGAGCTATGGCAGTTACAATGGCGGCCGGAGTTCGCGGTCACCCTGATCGACGCCAGCCTCTGGGGGAACACGGTGGAGGCCGCCGCCACGGCGTCGATCTGCCACGCGGCGGCAGGGGCGGCGGAGTTGCCCGCCCTCAGTATCCTGCTCGACAACGCTATCCTGGCGGCGCTCCCAGCCGCCATCCAGCAGGTTCTTGGCTGCGTACAGGCAAAGGCGGCGCTGGCCGGCGATCTGCGGCACTTGATGGACGCGCTGCCCGGCCTGGCGCGCGTAGCCCGCTACGGCGACGTGCGCGACACGCCGGTGGACCAGGTCGTGCCGGTGATCGACGGCCTATTCGAGCGCGTGGTCACCGGGCTGGCCAACGCCTGCGCGTCCCTGGACGACGACGCGGCTATCGCCATGGTTGAGAGTATTGGTCGCGTCGACGGCGCCGTTGGCTTGCTCGATCGTACAGAGCAGCGCCAGGAGTGGCGGGAGGCGCTGCGCACGCTCATTGGCCGCGACGGCATCCATGGGCTGGTGCGCGGCTGGGCGTGCCGCCTGCTCCTCGAAGCGCGAGCCCTCGACGACACCGAGTTACAGACCTTGGCGCGATTGGCGCTTTCGCCGGCCAATCCGTCCGCGCAGGCCGCCGCATGGGTCGAGGGCGTGCTCCGCGGCAGCGGGCTTTTGCTGCTGCACCAGGATGGCCTTTGGCTGGCTCTCGACCGCTGGCTGCGCGACTTGAGCGGCGATGCGTTTACGAACGCGCTGCCGTTATTGCGCCGCGCGTTTTCAGGCTTTCAAGCGCCGGAGCGCCGCCGCATGGGCGAGAAAGCGGCGCACCTGCGAGCGGGTGGTCAACGCCCTACCGCGCCGGCCGCGGCTGGGCCGGAGGTTCACGAGCAGCGGGCCGCCGCCGTACTGCCGGTGCTCGCTCAGATCCTTGGTGTTGATTGTGTGCCGCCACTGCTGGGAGGAGACGATGACTAATGCCGTGAGCGCCGACACCGCCGGCAAGCCGGTGCTCGATGAAGGCGAACGCCTGCGCCGCTGGCGCTTAATACTGGGTAGCCCGGCGGCGGAGGGCCTGAGCGGTGGCATGGCGGGCGCCGGTACGGCAGCCTCGGGCGGGCTGGGCGCCGGCGACCTGGCCATGGACCGCGTGCTGGAGGCGCTCTACGACAGCGATCGCTCGGCCGGGCTTGGTAGCTCATCGCCGAACGTGGCGCGCTGGCTCGGCGACATTCGTACCTACTTTCCTTCCAGCGTCGTACGGGTGATGCAGAACGACGCGCTGCGGCGTCTGAACCTGCGCCAGATGCTGCTCGAGCCCGAGTTGCTGCGGGAGGTGGACGCCGACGTGCATCTGGTGGCGAACCTGCTCTCGCTCAGCAAGGTGATGCCGGAAAAGACCAGGGAGACGGCACGGATCGTCGTGCGGAAGGTCGTGGACGAGTTGCAGCGCAAACTGGGCGGCCGGCTCGCGCAGGCGGTCCGGGGCAGTATCAATCGCGCCGCGCGCACCAGCCGCCCACGACATGGCGAGATCGATTGGGACCGCACCATTCGCGCCAACCTCAAGCACTACCAGAGCACCCATCACACGATCATCCCGGAGCGCCTGGTCGGCCACGGACACAAGCGCGCGTCGCTCCGTGACAGCGTGCTCTGCGTCGATCAAAGCGGCTCGATGGCCGCCTCCGTCGGCTACGCCGGCGTAGTCGGCGCCGTGCTGGCGTCGCTGCGCGCGGTCAGCACGCGCATGGTTGTGTTCGATACCGCGGTAGTTGACCTGACCGACGATCTGCAGGATCCGGTGGATCTGCTGTTCGGCGTGCAATTGGGCGGCGGAACCGACATCAACCGCGCCCTCGCCTACTGCGAGAGCCTGGTCA
>JANWHV010000118.1 GCA_025450255.1 Chloroflexota bacterium
CACCGCGGTGCGTCCGTTGATGCGCCCATAACGCACGCCGCACTCCACTGCCAACTCGACCGGTATGCCGCGGCTGGACACGTACAGGGCGCCGGGCGTGCGCGTCAGATTTTGGAATGTGGCATAGCGATCGGCTGCCTCGGCCACATTCATCCGCCGCTCGTCGACTGGGGGTGGAGGCGGCTCGACGGCCGGCGGGCGCGTCGCCTGCTTCTGGATCTGTTCTCGTTGCGACGTCGCTTCCGGCGGCGGTTTGTATTGAAGGAGGAGCCCGCCCGCCCCGCAGGTGTCGCAATGCCACACGCCGGTACGGATCTCGACGCTCAAAGTACGGAGATTCGGCGGTTGCTCGCGGGACGTGCAGGCAGGCAAAGGGCAGAGATAGCGCGTGTGACGTCCGGAACGTTGTGGGCGCGGATCATTGCGCTCCAACGTATCTAGAGTAAGCCAGGGGCGGCTGCTGTCCATCGCTATAACCAGTCTTTCCAGGTCCCCATGGTGCGTGTAGCTCCGTCACCTCGGCGCTCTCAGGCGAGCTATGCGCTTGCCTGGATCCTCATTATCGCGCTGGTCCCGTCTCGCCGCTCTGCCATGTATACAATGAAGGGCTGAAACCGTGAAGTCAAACATAACATGCTCAGATTGCCGTTTCTCGCGTGAGAACGGCGGCCGTCCAGAGTGACGACGCGGAATCTTACGGCAATCTTACACGAATCTTACGAAGTTTGCCTGGAGGATCACGCGGAGGTTGAGCGGACTGCCCAGATCCGTCTCCGCGGGGAAAAATCGTGAGTGGATGCTGCCCGTTCAACCGTCATGAGCAGGTAGCACGCGCTGACCGAACGGCCTGGCTATGTAGTAGGACCCAGCCATTCGTAATGAAAGCGGTAAGCCGCCGAGATAGCGCGGCACGCGCGCCCAGGCCGCGCAAGCTTCATCAAACCAGCACCCGCGGCGGCCGCTGTCTTGATGAAGCTTGCGCGGCTACTTCGATCGCGGAAAACCGATTCCATTGAACCCTCAAGTGTCGGCATGCGAGTCCCGCGACCAAACGCGCGGGTCTGGAGGTAGTACGTTCAGGGATCGTAAGTAGTTCATCGCCACGGACAGGCATGTGAAACCTCCCGCGTAGTGATCTCTATGGGACGAACGGTATCGGCGCCCAGGGAGGGTGCTGAACAATCATCTCGAGCAAATGAGAATGGATGCCATGAATAGATTCAAGCAGGTGCAATTGACGGCCATCCTTTGCGCGCTCCTCGTCTTCACCTCGGTGGCGGTATCCACCAACATGCCGGCGGATGCCGGCGCGCGTGCCGCGGCGTCCGCCCTTGTGAAGGGAGCGCAAATCCCGGTACTGGTCACGACGCAAGGACTCACCCTCTACATGTACACGGCGGACAAGAAGAACCAGAGTACCTGCACGGGCGAATGCGCCAAGTTCTGGCCGCCGCTCGCCCTTGCGTCCGGCGCGAAAACGGCATCAAGCGTGGCCGGCATTCAGGGCACGTTCGCCGTGGCGAAAAGCACCGGCGGCAGTAGACAAGTAACCTTCAACGGATCGCCGCTCTATACGTTTGCCAAGGACAAGAAGCCGGGTGATATGAACGGCGAGGGGATAGGCGGCGTCTGGTGGGCCGTCACCGTTCCCGGCGGCCACGCGGCGGCGAACGTGGCCGCCGCGCCTCCGGTAAAGCTTGCGATGGCCGATATGCTGGTAACGGCACGTGGGCTGACCCTCTATACGTTCACGCAAGACAAGAAAAACCAAAGCACCTGCACGGGCCAATGCGCCAAGTTCTGGCCGCCGTTGCTCGCCGGTTCCGGCAACACGGCGCCGACCGCCGTGGCCGGTTTTAGCGGCGCGTTTGGTCTGGCTGCTCAGGCTGGGGGCAAGCAGATCACCTACAATGGGTCGCCGCTCTATACCTTTGTCAAGGACAAGAAACCCGGCGATGTGTTCGGCCAGGGCGCCGGCGGCACATGGTGGATGGTCCTCGCGCCGGCCGGCAGCGCCACGGCGTCGCTCGTCAAAACGTCGGCTGCCCAGATACTGGTTACGGCGGGCGGCATGACGCTCTACCTGTTCACAGCCGACAAGAAGAATCAGAACACCTGCACGGGTGATTGCGCCAAATTCTGGCCGCCGCTGGTGTTGGCATCGGGGACGGAAGCGCCGGCGAATACCGCCGCATTTGGCGGCGTGTTCGGGACGGCGCCGCTGGCCGATGGCAGTATGCAACTGACCTTTGATGGAGCACCGCTGTACACCTTCGCGAATGACAAAAAGCCGGGCGACATCAATGGTCAGGGAGTCGCGGGCACCTGGTGGACGGTGGTGGTGCCAGGCACGCAAGGCGCCGGCGTCAGCCATGCCCTATCAGAGGTGAAGACCGCCACGATTCAGATTATGGTAACGGCTCAGGGCATGACGCTCTATGTGCTCTCGACTGACAAGAAGAACCAGAGCACCTGCACGGGGGCGTGCGCCAAATTCTGGCCGCCGCTCCTGCTGGTCCGCGGAGCAAAGGCGCCGGCCACCATCAAGGGCATCAGTGGCGTGTTTGGCGTGGCGCCGCTTGCCGGCGGCAACAAGCAGCTTACCTACGCTGGGGCGCCGCTCTATACCTTTGTCAAGGACAAGAAACCGGGCGATATGAATGGTCAAGGAGTCGCGGGTACCTGGTGGATAGCGGCGCCCGCCGGCCAGACCAGCAGCGCGGCCGGCGCGCAGCCGCTGGCGTCCACCTCGACAGCCACGACCATACCAACCGCAACCGCGACGGCCGCGCCAACCTCCACCGCGCCGGCCGCCGCGACCGCTTCGGCGACTTCAGTGCCCGCGCCGCCGACAGCCACGTCGACGCCGGTACAAATGGCGCCGCCTACGTCGACGCCCTACCCGGGTTACTAGCTCGTCACGTATCCAGGAAGGAAAAGCCGGCAGCTACGACCGCTGCCGGCTTTTCCTGGGCGACGGCATGTCCCCGATCCGCCGTTCATACCGCACGATGTTCGGCAGGCGAACGTGGCGCTCCGCATGCCGCGGGCGGTCAAGCAGCCGCGTAGCCGCGATGTTACCCAGCGCGGTATCCGATCGATGGGGGTGACGGCGTTTGATTTGACACGCCGCCGGAGGCTGTCGTATCGTTGCACCATTATCCGCCTCGACCGCCCGATCGTTTCGCGGGCACCCCAAAATTCCCGGAGAAGTCTCCGGTGTCGCCCAGCCTGAATCCGCGCATGCAGGGTAGAGGAGCTGCAGGGAAACGATTTCAGACCTCGGCGGCGCGGCATCGCCGGCAACGGTATTCCCGGGGGCGCCACGGAACGGTTTTGCGCGCGATTGCGCGGCTCGGTTAGTCAAGGGAGGTTGGTCAAAGCCATGAGTCTTACGCGTCTCTCGCGGCTCGCACTCATACCGGCGCTTCTGGTCGGATCGGTGGGCGCGGCCTCAGCCCATCATGGATTGGCTGACTCCACGCAGCTTCAGGTGTATTTCGAGGGCACGGCCGGCGCGTTCGCCGGGCAACCGCCCGCCGACCGGCAAATCGTGGCGGACTTCACGCACGATACGGGCCAGGCGGCCAAGGCCGTGCCAGGGCAGGATCCGGTGAAGATCCTTGCCTCGATCCAGGCCGGGAGCCCGCCGGATCTGGTAATGCTCGGGTATGTGCGGCCTGCCTGGCTGCAGCAAGGCGCCGTGTTGCCGCTCGACAGCTACATGAAGGCCAGCCACTTTGACCTCGGCAAGTTCACCGACACCGCCTGGAATCAAGGCCACCTGAACGGCCACTACTACACCATGACCTCGGAGCAAGACGCGTTGGTGGTGCTATTCAACAAATCCTTGTTCCGCGCCGCGGGCCTCGATCCCAACAAGCCGCCGCAAACACTGTCGCAGCTCCTGGCATATGCCAAGAAGCTCACCCTCTATAACTCCGACGGCAGCATCAAGCAGCTTGGCTTGATGCCGAACGGCAGCATCAATGGCGGCGGCGCCGATTACTTCCAGCTTTGGGGTAACATTTTCGGCGGCACGTGGTATGACGACGCCCATAAGAAAATCACCGCGAACGACCCCCACAACATACTGGGCCTGACCTGGCTCACCAATTACTGGAAGCAATACGATCCTTCGAAGCTCGATCGCTTTGAATCCGGCTTCGGCACCTACCTTGGTCCGACCGATCCGTTTGTCCAGGGTAAGATCGCCATGCTGGTCGATGGCGACTGGTGGCCGACTGATTTGCCGAAGGGCGGTAAGATCACCCTTAACGATCTGGGCGGTTTCTACATCCCGTACCCGGACGGACATCCGGAGCTTGCCCACACATCCGCGGTGTTCGGCGACGTGATGCTGATCCCCAAGGGCTCGAAGCACCCCGATCTCGCCTGGAAGTTCATCAATTGGTACATGAACAGCGAGAAGGAACAGCTAAACCTGCCCGCTACCCTCACCGGCTATCCGCTGCTGAAGTCCGCGCTGGCCAAGCCGCTCACCGGCACGTTCGGTAGTAACGCCCTGGTGCGCTACTTCGAGCAGGTACTGCTGCACGTTCATGGCGAGGCGAACCCCCTGGTTATGCCGATTACCGCGAAATACCTGACGAACCTGGATTACGACGGCAAGCGCGCCATACACGGCCAGGAGTCGCCCGCCGACGCCCTGAACCATGTGCAGCGCATCACGCAGCCCCAGCTCGACCAGGCTCTCCAGCAATAAGTAGGAGGCAATGACGGATGGCGCGAATGCCATCCGTCATTGCCGGTGTGCCTCTAGTTCACCACAGGTACGTCTATCGTGGCACGCACCACACAAACAGGGCACGTGGCAGGCGATGCTCGGCGGCGCAGTCCGTTTACTCGCCGCGCCATTATCACGGGGCTGCTCTTCCAATTGCCCTGGTTGATCGGCTTCGCGGTGTTTCTGTTGTACCCTGCCGTGGCGTCGCTCTATTACAGCTTCACGCGTTACTCGCTGTTCAAATCTCCGCATTGGATCGGACTCGACAACTACCGGAACCTCTTCAGCGATCAGTTCTTCATTCAGCACGATAGCTGGACGACGTTCCAGCAGTCCGCCGTTGGCAACACCCTGTATATGACGGTGATCGGCGTGCCCATCGCCACGCTGTTCGCCTTCGTGGTGGCCATGCTGCTCAACACCAATATCAAGGGCATCGCGCTCTGGCGCACGCTGTGCTTCCTGCCCGCCGTGATGTCGCCTCTGGTGGCGTCAATCCTCTGGGTATGGGTCTTCAATCCGCAGTTCGGCATCGTCAATGCCGGCCTGAGCGCGCTCCATCTGCCACAGCCGGGCTGGCTCACGGACCCCAACTGGTCAAAGCCGACCCTGATCCTGCTGAATCTCTGGCAGGTAGGCTTCGCCATGATCATCTACCTCGCCGCGCTGCAGGGGGTGCCAAAGGAGCTGTATGAGGCTGTGGAAATCGACGGCGGCGGTTTCTGGGCACGGCTGCGGTACATCACGATCCCCCTTGTATCGCCCGTCACCCTCTTCAACCTGATTACCGGGACCATCGCCTCGCTGCAATACTTCACGCAGGCCTATACCATTGGCGGCGCATCCGGCGACCCGCAATCATCGCTGCTGTTTTATGTCACCTATATCTACACCAACGCCTTCCAGAATTTCGACATGGGTTATGCCTCGGCCATGAGTTGGCTGCTTTTCCTGGTAATCGCGGTCTGCACCGCCGTTTTGCTGCTGGCTTCGCGCCGGTTTACCTACTATGAACGCTAGGGGCGCGCGCCGATGGCCATGAGCAGCGAGCGAGCAGGCCACGCGATGGCGGTATCAAGCCGGCGCCGGCGCCACGTCGCGCGCGAGCGCCTACGGCGCCTTGCCGTATACGGGAGCGTGGCTATCGTGGTGGCGCTCTTCATGGCGCCGTTCCTCTGGATGATCGTTACCTCGCTCAAAAGTCCCGAGGACCTCAACGCCAACCCGCTGCGCTGGATTCCGCAAAGCCGGTACGGCCAGAATTACCCTGACGCCCTGAGCATCATCCCGTTCATGCAATACATGGGTAACACGCTGCTGATCTGCGCGCTCAACGTGGTGGGGACCGTGCTCTCGTGCTCTCTCGCGGCCTATTCGCTGGCCTGCGTGCGCTGGCCTGGCCGGAACCTGTCGTTTGGGCTGGTGCTCAGCACCATGATGCTGCCCTACCCGGTGACGATCATCCCGCTCTATCTCGTCTTCCGCCATCTCGGCTGGATCGACATCGCCAGCGGGTATCTGCCGTTGACCGTCCCCGCCTTCTTCGGCGCCCCGTTCTTTATCTTCCTGTTGCGCCAGTTCTTCGCCAGCATCCCCTGGGAACTCTCAGAAGCGGCGAAAGTGGACGGCGCCTCGGAACTGCGC
>JANWHV010000119.1 GCA_025450255.1 Chloroflexota bacterium
CAGCGACCCGCGTTCGGTGGAGCGTCTCGTCCAGGAACTGCAAACTCACGACGGAGCGATCGTCGTGAGTTTACACAGCGAGCTCTACTTCACGGCGATTTTCCATGTAGCTCATGCGGCGCCGGTCGCCCTCCTCGCCGATATAGCCCTGCCCGAACACAGCGTTGCCGCCCACAGGGAGATCCCTCCCCTGCCCTTTGTGCACTATGTGGAAAGCGGCTCGCGCATGGCCGGGAGGACGCTCATCGAGAGCCTGCGCGCCGGTAAGAACGTGATGCTTGCATTTGATGTCCCGCTTTCGCCCACCTCCCCTGGTACGAAGATCGAGACAATTTCCTTTCTTGGCCAGTATGTAACTCGCTTCGATACCGCGGCATGGCTGTCGGTGCATACCGGGAAGTCTGTTCGCTTCATCCGCACCTTTCGCCGGGGGCGCCGCCTGGTGATGGAACTCTCGCCGCCGTTTTCCCAGGCAACGGATGGATCGCCAAAGCAACGGATCGCGGCCTTAACGGAGCAGATCTATGAGGAAGCGGAACGCTTTCTTCACCAGCATCCTGAGTCGTGGCTCGCGTGGAGCTACCGGCACACAATGGTCGTTCCCCCACGTTAGTTCGGATCCTACCGCCCCCGGTTGTCCCGACCTTCCGGCTCACGCGGCGTCCGTTCAGCGACGCCGCAAGAGGCGCCGGGCAAGGCGTGTACCCACGTTGCGCCAGCGCTTTCGCGCTACCGCTACCGCATGCGCAATGCCGCGGAGTCGTGGCCGCCGGTACGGGCGTAGCTGCCCGCGCAAGGCCCACCATAATCGCCTATCCGTGACGTGCCGCGCGCGGAAATAGGCCTCCAGCCAGGCCAGGAAGGCATGCCTGGCCTGGTTCGGCCTCTCTGGATGGTATGTTCCCTGCCGTTCGGCTACCGCGCAACTTGAATTCCGATGCTGACGGTACCTGGCGACGCAGGTATCGCTGACATAGATCGGCGTGGCCAGGCACATCTTGGCATAGAAGACCTGGTCTTCGTAGATGCTGGTAAACGCATCCTCGAAACCGCCGATCTGCTTCACCACGTCAGCGCGCGCGAGCATGCTGCAATTGCCCGGGATAGCGCCTGAATCGCGCAAAAGCCGGATCAGCACGTCCGGCGGCCGATACAACCTCTCAGTCCGTAGTCGCGGATCCTTCAGATAATCCTTCCGCGCGTCGTCCGGATCGCCCGTCCAGCCGTGCCAATAGTAGGTGGGGCCGTAGACCATGCCGGTCCGCGGTTGGGCTTCCAGGATCGCCAGTTGCCGATCCAGTTTCACGGGCAGCCAGACATCATCGGCATCCAGAAAGGCGACATATGCACCACGCATGTGTCGCAGCGCCAGGTTGCGCGACGCGCTCATACCGCGGTTGCGGTGGCCTTCATGCTCCAGATCGTAGATCTTGTCGGGATACTGGTCGGCGTAGCGCCGGGCGATCGCGGTGCCGGCATCCGTAGAGCCGTCGTCGACCAGCCAGAGTTCCCAGTGCTGATAGGTCTGCGCCAGTATGCTCTCGACCGCTTCCTCGATAAACTCCGCGCCATTGCGGAATATCATGATGGCCGAAACGAGGGGTCTATCATGCAACGCTTCGTTCGCCTTGAGCCGGCCCACGGGAATCATCCACCCGATTCTTGTCGCCGCGGGCGCGCCCGCTGCCGCTCCCGCGGTGTCTCCGCCGCGGATATACGCGCCCTGGACGTACCACACCGTGACAAGTCCGCGGAATCGTATTCGTCAAGCCGGCCCCAAAGGCCGCAGTCACCGATCACCGGTACCCGCAGGCCGGCGAGAAGGCCGCGGAAATACATCACGATCCACATGCTATGGCTTCCCCGGACCCGGCCGGAAAGGACCCGGGGCCAGACGATAAACATCAGCATTTTGATGATGTGTCCTAGGATAATGAACGGCGCTGCCCTATCGCCACGGCGCAGAAACTTCATGTCCTGAGCGCCGAATCCGTAGCCATAGCTGCGCAGGAGCGCTCGTGTGCCCGTGCGCGCGTACAGGCGGGCGCCGTAATGAGCGACCGTGATCCGCGGCGTACGCAGAACGGGGTACCCCACGGCCAGATGACGGTAGGCGTAATCGCGATCCTCAATGTTGAACTCCGCGCCTGGTCCGGCATGCACATCGAATGGCCCAACGTGCCGGCAGATAGCGCAGCGCAGGTACATGCTCGCACCCATAATGCTCCCCGCCCGTAAGAACGCTAACCGGCCGCGGAGGATCCGCTCCCTGGCGATCTCGTGCCCCGGAATGAAACATCGCCTCGGATCGTGTGGGACTGGCTGTACCTGACCAAAGATCAGGGGAATCTCGGGATGGCGCCTGAAAGCGGTCGCCACGTCGCGCAGCCAGCGTGGCCCGACCGTGCAATCGTCGTCGATGAATGCGAGGATCTCCGCCTGCGTTGATCGTAGCGCCAGGTTCCGAGCACGGGTCAGCCCTTTTTCGGGCATGCGGTAGTAGTGCAGGCGCGGCAAGCGCTCGCGAAAGCGTTCTACCACTATCCGGGTCTCGTCATGGTCGCTCTGATCGATCACCAGAACGTGCCAGTCGGGATACCTGACCTTGCTGAGACTATCAAGACACCGTTCCACGTCGAGGGGCCGGTTGCGGGTGGGAATAGCGACGGTTATCGAAGGCGGCATATATACCGTTTCACTGCAGCGTCAAATGCTTCGGAAGCCGCTACCGATTCGCACCTGATGCAGTTCATCATTTCACCCCCAGTACCGTCGTACCGCCATCTCTCGATCGCTGGCAGCACATGTCACGGCGCCTCGGGCAATAATGCAAGCATCATAAGGCATGGTGATGGTTCTTCGCTATCAACCACATAGATGCTGGGATCGCGTCCATGGGCATGAGAACCTGTTCGTGATTGACGGCTCCCTGCACGTGGCCAACGGCGGCTTTAACCCTGTCTTGACGATCCTGGCGCTTGCCTACCGCAACGCGGCGCACGTGGCAGCTACGCTCTAGCCGTGGACGCGCGGCTCGCGGGGGGTGGCTACGGCGCGAGCCTGGCGACCAGATCTGTCTCGAATTCGTCGAGGCCGAGGCGCTGACGGCGAGCGGCATTGCCCGCGATCTTCCAGCCGAGCAGCAGCACTATGACGGGGACCAGCCATATCCATAGCAGCATGGGGCCAAGAAAAAAGCGATGGCCTAACCAGCCCAGGCCGCCCAGGGATAGCGATATCCGCGCCGACCAATCAATCGTCGCGCTCATGCGCCGCATACGGCCGTCGAGCCCCGCCAGCGCCTCTACCTGGCGGCGGACCGCCCACGGCGACTTTGCGCTAAGGGCCTGAAAGAACGTCCAGGAGAACAGCACATAGAAGAATGCGAACCATGGGGACACCGCTCCCAGGACATTGCCCGGAATGCCCAGCGGGTCGATCGATACGATCAGCGCGCACGTCGCCGAAATGCCGGCGGCCAACAGAGTCCACCTAACGAATGCCCGGAGTGCCTTCACATACAGGCCCGTCACGGTATCGAGGGCAACGACGGTGCCAACCCTGGCGAGACGCGCCCGCACGGCGCCTTCAACCGCGGCGAGATCCCTGCCCACGGTTCTCGCGTCACTGGGCCGGTCGCCTGGAGCAAGCCGCAGCAACACGGCGACCAGTCGATCGATTTCCGGATGGAGCGCGGAGTTTAGCTGGCGTATGGTCGGATGCCGGAACGGCGCTTCATGCTCGGCATCATAGCCGGTCAGCATGTAGTGCATGGTCGCGCCAAGCCCATACAAGTCGCTTCGCTCGTCGGCCAGGCCCTGGTATTGCTCGGGCGGCGCGTATCCCGGCGTGCCGATTGCCGTGCCGACCGTACCGGGCGCCAGCGCGCGGGCCACGCCAAGATCGAGCAGGGTTACATGTCCGTCAGGGCGGATCAGGATGTTGGCGGGTTTCAGATCGCGGTGGATTATCGGCGGCTCCTGGCTGTGCAGATAGGCGAGTACGTCCGTCAGCTCGCGCGCCAATTTCAGGGCTTCGAGTTCGGGCAGCGGACCCTTCTGCTCCACGCGCTCCTTCACCGTCATGCCGGGCACGAACGGCATCACCACATAGTGGTCGTCGCCCTCGCTGAACGCGGCAACCAGAGTCGGCAACCCCGGATGCCACAGGGAGGACAGCAGCCCCGCTTCGCGCGCCAGCCAGCGCAACGATTCCGCTTGCTCCTCAGGCGATTGCCCGCGAGATGAGAACAGTTTGACCGCCAACGGACTTGATCGGTCGCCGCCGGCCCTATAGATCGCGCTCATGCCGGAGCGATGCATGAGCGCCGTGATCCGGAATCGCCCAGCCAGAATGGTGCCGGGAGCAAGGGTCTGGGCATCGGCGCGAACGGGAAGCGCCGCCGCGACCGGACAGGGCGTGCCCGGCGCATGGTGCAGGCCGCACATCGAGCACGGGGCAAGCACGAAACTCGATCCGCGAGCCTCGGGTTGGACCATGCGTTTGCTCCAGCTACAAGAGGTGTCCGTTAAACGGGATGCGCCGGGCCCGCGCTGCCGGCCGCCTGCGCCAGGAAGTGCGCCTGGCTGTCGAACGGCGCCTCATCCGGACCGGGCGTCACGGGATCGTACTCCCCATCGGTCCGTAACTCCCAGCAGTTCACGGTGTCGCGCATCTGCGCATCCAGGACGTCGCCGCGCAGGAAGGCGCGGAGGCCGGCATCCTCGACCGGGAACAATGTCTCGACCCGCCGGTCCAGGTTCCGCGGCATCAGGTCGGCACTGCCCAGGTAGATCTCCTCGTCGCCCCCATTATTGAAGTAAAAAATGCGGCTGTGTTCGAGGAAACGCCCCACGATGCTGGTTACCCGCACGCCCTCGCTCACGCCAGGGACGCCTGGCCGCAGGCAGCAGACGCCGCGGACCAGCAGATCGATGCGTACACCCGCCTGCGCCGCGCGGTAGAGCGCATGTATCATCTCCGGATCTACCAGCGAGTTCATCTTGAAGATCAGCCGCCCGTCTCCGTTCCTGGCATGGCAGGCGATCTCGCGGTCGATCCGCTCCAGCAGGCTTGGGCGCAAGCTCACGGGGCCGACCAATAAGCGGCGGAAGGTCGATTGGCTTGAGTAGCCGGTCAGGTAATTGAACAGGTCCGAGGCGTCGGCGCCAATCTCCGGACGCGAGGTCATCAGGCCGATGTCGGTGTAGATGCGCGCGGTGGTGGCGTTGTAGTTGCCGGTGCCCAGGTGGACGTAGCGGCGGATGCCGTCGATCTCCTTCCGCACTACCAGCGCGATCTTGGCATGAGTCTTCAGCCCAATCATGCCATAGGCCACGTGTACGCCCGCCTTCTCCAGCGAGCGTGCCCATTCGATGTTGTTCTCTTCATCCCAGCGCGCTTTCAGCTCGACCAGCACGGCGACCTGCTTCCCGTGCGCCGCCGCGTCCATCAAGGCATCGACTACCGGCGCATGGCTGCCCACGCGGTAGAGCGTCTGCTTGATTGCCAGTACCTGCGGGTCGCGCGCCGCCGCCTGGATCAATTCCACCACGGGCGTGAATGAGTCATAGGGGTGGTGCAGCAATACGTCATACCGGCGTAACACGGCGAAGATATCCTCGCCCGCGCCGCGGAGGGGCGGCGGGATGCGGGGAGCGAACGGCGGATCCTTCAGATCGGGCCGATCCATCTTGAGCAGCGCGCTGAGATCGGTGAGACCGAGCGGGCCGTCCTCCGCGTAAATATCGTCGGGCGCGATCTCCAGGTTGGTCATCAGCAGGGTGCGGAGGCGCTGCGGCATCTTCGCGTCTACCGTGAGTTGCACCACGGAGCCGAAGCGCCGCTCCAGCAGGCTGGCCTCGATAGAGCGGGAGAGATCGGCGGCTTCATCCTCCTGGATCTCGATATCGGCGTCGCGGATCACGCGAAAGGCGTATGATTCCACCACCTCCAGCCCTGGGAAAAGGGTGCCGAGGTTCGCGGCCACCAATTGTTCGAGCCACACGAAGGTAAGCGGCTGACGCGGCGTGCCCGCGTGCGGCGGCTCGTCGGACCCTGGCGACTGCACGGGCACCAGTCGAGGCAGCACGTCCGGGATCTTCACACGGGCAAAGCGGTCGCCTTCCTCGGGATCGGTCACCATCACGGCCAGGTTCAAGCTGAGGTTCGAGATATGCGGAAAGGGGTGCCCTGGGTCGAAAGCCAGAGGCGTGAGCACCGGGAAGATCTCGCGGTCGAAATAGCCTTTCAGGAGCGCGCGCTCGCCCGAGCCCAGTTGCGAGAGGTCTACGATGCGGATGCTTTGCTCGGCCAGCTCGGGGCACAAATGATCGCTGAATAGCCGCCGCTGCACGGCATTGAGCGGCTCGACCGCTTGCCGAATCTCGCGTAACTGCTCGCTCACCGTCAGGCCATCCGGCGCCGGCTCCGCCAGCCCGGCCAGTAGTTGTTCCTTCAGACCAGAGACGCGGATCATAAAGAACTCGTCGAGGTTGGAATTAAAGATCGAGAGAAACTTCACACGTTCAAGGAGCGGATGCCGCGGATCGGCGGCATCGTCAAGCACGCGGCGGTTGAAGGCAATCCAGCTCAGCTCGCGGTTGATGTACGGCGGCGGGTCGACGGCGGCCGGCGGCGCCACGGCGGCGATCGGTTCCTCGACCGCGACGATATCGATCGCCTCAACCTGGCGCGCGCGCGCGCGTGCTCCCGTGGTCACAGGCTCGTCTTCCGCGAACGCATCATAGTTGCCTCTCGACGTCACTGTTGTAGAGTACGCCATCTCGTCCGGCTGGACACGCCGCCCGGCCCGGAATGTATAAGGATATAGAGCCCCATAGGGGCCTATAGTCACTTCCGGCAGAGTGCCCCGGCGCGATTTGTCCTATATCCCTGCATGGCGTACGGGACATTCCCTACGGGATGCGCGTGCGTGGGCATTTGCGCCATACCCATGCGTGGCGTACCCTGAACGCGATTATGA